>NZ_JBHJZS010000011.1:0-84483 GCF_042271185.1 Microbacterium sp. NPDC055910 | reverse complement strand
CGATGCCCGCCGACCCGACGGGTGGCATGGAATTTTGACGCCGCGCGGGTCATTGCGGCGACGCCGCGTTGACCCGCGATGGGTCAAGGTCGAGGAGCCGCCGTAGGCGGCGTATCGAGACCCCAGCCTCACAGCGAAGGGCCTCTCCCCAGCGGAGAGGCCCTTCGTCGTTCAGCGGAACAGGCTCATCGACGCCTGCTCGGCGTCGGCGTACTGGCGGCCCGCCGTGGCGAGTGCCGCGTTGAGCCCGGTCAGCGAGTCCTCGACGGTGCGCTGCGTCGCGCGCCACTGCTCGACGCTGGAGTGGAAGGCGACCGACGCCGCGCCCGTCCACGAACCCTGCAGCTGCGTCAGCTGCCCCATGAGCGCGGCGACTTCGGCCTGCAGCCGGTCGATCGTGCCGCGTACGGCGGTCGTGGACGAGAGGACGGCGTCGCTGTCGACGGAGAAGACGGCCATGGACGAAACCCTTCCGGACGGGGCTGCCGGATGCTGCCCGCTCTGCCGCAACGGTAGGCGCCCGGTCCGTCTCGCCGAGGCCGTGCCGACCGAGCGGTGGACGGATGATCCCCGGGCTCGGTTGGGGAGGAGCCGTCAGCGACCGGCGTCGTCGGCGAGGCTCTGCGGCAGACGGGGGAGCGGCTGCGTCTCGAGGTGCAGATGCTCGGCGGCATCCCGTCCCTTCGCCAGCGGAAGCGAGAAGCGGAAGGTTGCACCCCCGCCGGGGGTGTCGACGACTCCGACCGACCCGTGCAGGGCCTCGACGATCGACGCGACGATCGACAGGCCGAGACCCGAACCGCCCGTCTCGCGCGTGCGCGACGTGTCGGCGCGCCAGAAGCGCTGGAAGATCTTCTCCTTGATCTGATCGGGCACACCCTCGCCATGGTCGACGATCTCGACCCATCCGGTGGATGCCGCGGCATCGACTCCGATCCGCAGTTCGATCGGCGAGTCCGCCGTCGTGAAGCGCCGGGCGTTGCCGAGCAGATTCGTCACGACCTGCCGCACGCGGTTCTCGTCGCCCAGCACGATGGGCACCGGATCCGCGGGGGGATGCGCGACGATGGGCGGTTCGGCCGGCTCGGCCGGGGATGCATCCGGCGCCGGGTCGGTCGGCGCGGGCTTGGGCTTGCGACGCAGAAGCGCCGCGATCGCCGAGGTCGAGGGGCGCTTGCGCTCGCTCTCAGAGATGTCCTCGCGCGGCGTCGTGGGCGGGCGCGGAGGCTCGTGGGCGGTCGTGTCGATGACCGTGACACGGCGACCGGGCGCCGTCGCGCGCACGTCGAGCGCGGCATCCCGGGCGATCGGTCGCAGGTCGACCGGCGTGATCACGACGTCGCGGCGTTCGTCGAGACGCGCGAGCGCGAGGAGGTCCTCGACGAGCAACCCCATGCGCTTCGCTTCGCTCTCGATGCGGTCCATCGACTGCGCGATGTCTTCTTCGCTGCGGATCGCACCCATCCGGTACAGCTCGGCGTAGCCGCGCACCGTGACGAGGGGAGTGCGCAGCTCGTGGCTCGCGTCGCCGATGAAGCGTCGCATCTGCCGCACGGTCGCATCGCGCTGCGTGATCGCGGTGTCGACGCGGCCGAGCATCGCGTTGATGGCCGTCTTGAGCCGCCCGACCTCGGTCGTCGTCGGCTCGATGTCGGTCATGCGCTGCCCGAAGTCACCCGCCGCGATCGCCATGGCGGTGGATTCGACCTGGCCGAGGCTGCGGAAGGCGAACGTCACGAGCCAGCGCGTCGCGAACGCCCCGATCACGAGCACGATGAGCGCGAGGATCGAGTAGATGCTGAGGAAGGTCGTCACGACCTGATTGACGGGGGCGACCGAGGCGGCGACGAGCTGCGGCACGAACGTGCCGCCCGGAAGCTCGAGGGGCGCCACGCTCGCGACGAACCGCGTCCCCGTCTCCGGATCGGCGAGCTCGAACGGGGTGGTGCCCTCGCCATGGGTCTTCTGCAGCGAATAGTCGGCGGGGAACGCCGGTGTCGGCGCGCCCGCGCCCGCCGAGATGACGAGCTCCCCGGGATCGAGGGACTGGTAGAGGGCCACGTGGTAATCGGTGCGCGGGACCTCTTCCTTCTCGGTCGCGTCCACGACGCCCTCGTTGAGCGTGATGTCGAACAGCCCGAGGCCGATCTCGGTCGCCGCGACCTGCTGCACGGTGCTCTCGAGGTTGACGATGAGAGCGTTGCGCAGGAACACGCTCGCACCCGCACCGGTCGCGGTGAGCCCCAGCGCGAGCACCGTGACGGTCACGCCGGTCACCTTGGCGCGCAGGCTCGTTCCGCGCCACCATCGGGTGACCGGGTCAGTCTGGTGCGCCACGCGGCCCCCTCGCGTCTGTGCGACCGATCAGGTGGTCTTGCCGACCTTCAGCATGTAGCCGAAGCCGCGCTTGGTCTGGATGAGCGGCTCGGTCGAGTGCGGGTCGATCTTGCGGCGCAGATACGAGATGTAGCTCTCGACGATGCCGGCGTCGCCGTTGAAGTCGTACTCCCACACGTGGTCGAGGATCTGCGCCTTCGACAGCACGCGGTTCGGATTGAGCATGAGATAGCGCAGCAGCTTGAACTCGGTGGGGCTCAGATCGATCGAGACGTCGCCGACCTGCACGTCGTGCGTGTCCTGGTCCATCGTCAGCTCGCCCGCGCGGATGACCGACTCTTCGTCGGCCTGCATCGTGCGGCGCAGGATCGCCTGGATGCGGGCGACGATCTCGTCGAGGCTGAACGGCTTCGTGACGTAGTCGTCGCCGCCGGCGTTGAGGCCGGCGATCTTGTCTTCGGTCTCGTCCTTCGCCGTGAGGAAGAGGATCGGCGCCGTATAGCCGGCGCCCCGGAGGCGCTTGGTGACGCTGAACCCGTTCATGTCGGGCAGCATGACGTCGAGGATGATCAGGTCCGGCTCCTCTTCGAGCACAGCCGAGATCGTCTGGGCTCCGTTCGAGACGGCCTTCACCTGATACCCGGCGAAGCGGAGGCTCGTGATGAGCAGGTCGCGGATGTTCGGTTCGTCGTCCACAACGAGGATGCGCGGTGCGGTCATAGGCCAATACTGGCACCGGAAGTGATGCGGATGCTGGATATCTGTGTGCGAGCCGCCTTCACGCTCCCGCGCACGCGAGCTCGGCGGCATCCTGAGCCCGTTCGTCGGCACCGGGTGTTCTGGCCAGAACAGGCGGAATTCCGGCGGAATCGGCCGGTCCTGCCCAGGGCGACCGGTTCGGGGTGGGCGGTGGACGCGGGCGGTCAGGCGGCGAGGCAGCCGCGGACGGCGATCGCGACCACCGGGCGCACGGGGGCGTCCGGCTCGACGCTCAGGCGATGGAGGATGATGCCGTCGCTGAAAGCCATGAAGGCCTGCGTCGCGGCATCCGGATGCTGCGCACCCAGTGCCGTCAGAAGGTTCCGCGCCCACGTTGCCAGGCCCTCGCGCTGCGCGTGCAGGGGCGCGAACAGGTCGGGGTCGGACGCGGCCTCGAGGAAGAGGGCGTAGCGCGCGCGTGTGCGCACGGCGTAGACCCCGGTGAGGAGCTCGATCGCGTCGCTGAAGAGGTCGACGAAGCCGTCGACGTCGTCGAACGGCCGTGCGGCGGCGGCGCCGAGATCGCTGCTCTCGCGGTCGGCGATCCACTGCGTGACGCCGGCGAGCAGGGCCGCGCGGGTGCGGAAGTGGTTGGAGGTCGAACCGCGGGCCAGACCCGCCCGCTCGTCGACGCGGGCGTGCGTGAGTGCCCGGATCGACTGGGTCCCGATGAGCTCGACGGCTGCGTCGAGAGCACGTTCCCGGATGCTGGGCATGCGGCGAGCGTACCAGTGTCACTACGGATGTAGTGACACGGCACTACGAACGTAGTACGATCGCGCCATGGATGAGACAGGGGATGCTGCCGCGGCCGTCGAGCGCACCGTGTCGCTCGCGGGCGTCGATCTGTACGTCGTCGAGATGGGGGCGGGGACCCCCATCGTGCTGCTGCACGGGTTTCCGCAGAGTTCGCGCGAATGGGCGGGAGTTGCGTCGCTGCTCGCACCGCACGCGCGGGTGGTCGTTCCCGATCTGCGCGGATCCGGGCGCAGCGGTGCGCCGGGCGGGTCGTATCGGCTCGAGGTCCTGGGCGATGACGTGCTCGGGCTTCTCGATGCTCTCGGCATTGAGCGCGCCGTCGTGGTCGGTCACGATATCGGCGCTCTCGTGGCGGCGGACCTCGCCATGCGGCATCCGGAGCGGGTCTCTCGCCTCGTCGTGATGTCGGTGCCGCCGATGTATCTGCGCATGACGGGGTCGATGGTGGGGTCGATGAAGTACCTGTGGTTCCAGTACGCGCTCGCCGTGCCGGGGCTCGGCGCGCGGCTGCTGCGGGGCGGTCGGCAGCGGCTGCCGCGGTGGCTGTTCGCGACCTTCGCGCATCGCGGCGGCGTGTCGGCGGCCGACATCGACGCGTATCTCGCCGATCTGCGCGATCGGGCGCAGGCGCGCGCCGGATCGAAGAAGTACCGGCAGCTCGTCGTGCCGGTGTTCCTGCGGATCGTGCTCGGTCGTTACCGCGATCGGCTGCCGATCATGCCGACGCTCGTGCTGTTCGGCGCGGACGACCCGGTCGTGCCGCGCGATGCGCTCGCCGGCGTCGAGGACCACATGCCCGACGTCGCGATCGAGACGATCGCGGACGCGGGGCACTGGCTCGCCGACGAGCAGCCCGCTGCCGTCGCGCGGCGCATCGTGGAGTTCGCGGCGGCGTGAGGGTGTGATCTGGGGATGCTGCGGGCGAACCGTCAGGCGGCGATGCCGTCGGCATCCAGGATCGTGTAGGCGTAGCCCTGCTCGGCGAGGAAGCGCTGGCGGTTCTGGGCGAAGTCCTGGTCGACCGTGTCGCGGGCGATGAGCGTGTAGAAGCTCGCGGTGTTGGCCGACTGCTTGGGGCGCAGCAGGCGTCCCAGGCGCTGAGCCTCTTCCTGACGTGATCCGAACGATCCCGAGACCTGGATGGCGACGGATGCCTCGGGCAGATCGATCGAGAAGTTCGCGACCTTCGACACGACGAGCACCTCGATCTCGCCCTCGCGGAACGCCTGATAGAGCTCTTCGCGTTCGTCGACGGGCGTCGCGCCGGTGATCTTGGGGGCGCCGAGGGCGTCTGAGAGCACCTCGATCTGGTCGAGGTACTGTCCGATGACGAGGATGCGCTCGCCCTTGTGCCGCTCGACGAGCCGGCGCACGACATCGATCTTCGCCGGGGCGGTGGCGGCCAGGCGGTAGCGCTCGTCGTCGGCCGCCGCGGCGTATTCGAGGCGTTCGTACGCGGGCAGATCGACGCGCACTTCGTAGCAGACGGCGGGTGAGATGAAGCCCTGGGCCTCGATCTCCTTCCAGGGTGCGTCGAAGCGCTTGGGGCCGATGAGGCTGAAGACGTCGCCTTCGCGCCCGTCTTCGCGCACGAGCGTCGCCGTCAGGCCGAGTCGGCGGCGGGCCTGCAGATCGGCGGTCAGCTTGAAGACCGGCGCGGGCAGCAGGTGCACCTCGTCGTAGACGATGAGGCCCCAGTCCAGCGCGTCCAGCAGTGCGAGGTGCGCGTACTGGCCCTTCCGCTTGGCGGTGAGGATCTGGTAGGTCGCGATCGTGACGGGCTTGACCTCTTTCACCTGTCCCGAGTACTCGCCGATCTCGTCGGGCGTGAGCGACGTGCGCTTGAGCAGCTCGTCGCGCCACTGGCGCGCGCTGACGGTGTTCGTGACGAGGATGAGCGTCGTCGTCTTCGTGTCGGCCATGGCGGCGGCCCCGACGAGGGTTTTGCCGGCGCCGCAGGGGAGCACGACGACTCCCGAGCCGCCCTCCGTGAAGATGTCGACGGCCTTGCGCTGATAGGGGCGCAGCTGCCAGTCCGCTTCTTCGAGCTCGATGGGATGCGGCGTGCCGGGCGTGTAGCCGGCGAGGTCTTCGGCGGGCCAGCCGATCTTGAGCAGCTCCTGCTTGATGTGCCCGCGCGCCCACGCGTCGACGAGGAAGGTGTCCGGCGACGGGTGGCCGATGAGCAGCGGTTGGATGCGCTTGTTCTTGGACACCTCGGCCAGCACGGCGGCATCCGTCGACTTGAGGATGAGGTCGCCCTCGTCGGTGCGGTCGATGACGAGGCGGCCGTAACGGTTGACGGTCTCGCGGATGTCGATCGACACCGAGGGCGGCACGGGGAACCGCGACCACCGGTCGAGGGTCGCGAGCATGTCCTCGGCGTCGTGGCCCGCGGCGCGGGCGTTCCACAGTCCGAGCCGCGTGACGCGGTAGGTGTGGATGTGTTCGGGGGCGCGCTCGAGCTCGGCGAAGATCGCGAGTTCGTGGCGGGCGTTCTCAGCGTCCGGGTGGGCTACTTCGAGCAGCACCGTCCGGTCACTCTGCACGATGAGGGGGCCGTCAGACATAGCCGTCCAGTCTACCGGTGCCCGCCGGGGTGGGCGGGTCGGGGTGAAAGAGGCGGAGTTCGTGCCCGCCGCCTCGGATACGCTCGCGGCATGCACAGCTCTGACATCCGCAGAAGGCGCTTCGCGACAGCGCGGGGACTGTCCGGTCTGCGTCGTGAGCTGTACGACGTGGACGAGGTCGACGCCTTCCTCGTCGTCTGCGCCGACGCGCTCGCGGCGGCCGAGTCCGGGCGCGGTTCCGCAGCCGCCGCCGACGGCATCGTCACCCAGCAGTTCAGGGCACGTCGGTTCGGAGCCGGCTACGTCGCCGATGAGGTCGACGACTACCTCGACGAGATCGTCGTGGAACTGCGCCGTCACCTCGCGGCAGGCTGAGGCCGGGGCCTCGCGGGACGGGGCCTCCGGGACGCCGCCGAGGTCAGAGCGGGCGCACGCCCACGATGTGCGACACGGGCAGCGTGCGCTCGATGTCGGCGGCGCGGTCGAGGCCGCGCAGGCGACCGCCGCCGAAGCCCGAGGCCTCGAGGGCGAAGACGCGCTCAGAGCCGTCCGGCAGGCGCACCGTGATCTCGATGAGAGCGCGCAGGCGCACCGCCTGCTCGAGCTCGCGCCCGAGCCACGCGGCGTCGGTGTCGCCCTCGTGCCGGTCGCGCAACGTCCCGATGAGGCCCGCGTACGTGTCGGCGGGGGTGCGGGTCGGCGCTGCGGCGAGCGTGGGCGCGCCGCGATGGAGCGACTCGGGCGAACCCGCCGGATCGAGCGCGATGACGGGGTATCGCGCGTCGGCGAGCGACCAGTACACGGTGTTGCGCGCGACGCGCGAGGTCAGCATCCCCGCCTCGGGGATCAGGCCGAGCGGGCGCAGCGCCTGGTCCACCGCGATGGCGTCGAGGATTGCGGCATCCGCGCTTTCGACACGCGTCGTGCCCGTCCGCTCATCACGGTGCACGCGCACGAGACCGTGGCGCACGGCGGTGCTCTCGACGAGATAGTCGAGGGGCTGGGGGATGCCGGTGAGCGAGAGCGCGCCGAGGAAGTCGCGGATCGACGCCGCGGTCTCGCCCTCGGTCAGGCCCGTCGCGAGCGACTGGGCCGTGAACCGGTAGGTGGACGCCTGCGCGCGCGACTCGCGGTGCGCGATGCGCCGCAGCCGCAGATCGAGTGCGGGGGCGAGGGGACCGGGGGCGATCGCGGTCAGGTCGGCCTGCAGGTAGACCCGATCGATCTCGGCGGGCAGCTGCGCCGCGAAGGCGGCGGTGTCGAGGTCTGCGCCCGCGCGCAGCCGGGTGGTCCAGACCGGTTCGGTGCCGTCGTCCGAGACGAGACCCCAGCGTCGCGCGACCGTGTGCAGGCGCCGCGCCCGCGCGGGCCAGTCGGTGTCGAGCGGGTACGCGTCGGCCCAGTCCCGCGGGTCGACGATGCCGCCCGCAGTCGTGCGCAGCCCCTCGGGCATCCGCGTGATGAGGCCGTGCACGATGGTCGACCAGCGTTCGAGGGTCGACGCCTCGAGCCACGCATCGCCCGCCTCGGTGACGACCCATTCGCGGTCGACCGCGACGACGAGCCCGGCCATCGAGGCCGAGACCACGAGTTCGTCGAGCTCATCGGGCGACTCGACGGCACCGGCATCCATCAGTCGTCGCCGGTCCACGGCGCTCACGGCTCCCGCGATCGTGCGGGTGAGGGGGGCGTGCAGGCAGGCCAGGAGAACGTCGGCGAGGGCTCCCGACGTCGCGAACGCGCGCTCCGCGGCGGCGGCCTCGCCGGCGGTCGGGGTCGGTGGCCGGGTCGGCGAGGGGCGGAAGGCGTCGGGGTTCGCCTGCGCGGCGGCGGCGAGGCGAGACTCGACCGCGGCGTACGGGCGCCCGGCGTCATCGCGCAGGGCGAGCCGCTCGGGCACGGCGGAGGCGTCGCCGGCGGCCGCGGCGATGAGCGCGGCCCGCGGCAGGGTGGTCAGCGCCCGGTCGACGGATGCCGCTTCGAGAAGGGCCGCGGCGGCATCGAAGAAGTCGTGCCACCCGACGCCCGGTGAGACGCCGCGCGCGGCGAAGGTCTCGGCGAGCGCGGTGTCGTCGCGCCGTGCCAGCCACGTCGCGAGGCCCCGCTCATCGGAGACCACTCAGGCTCCGCGGTTGGCGCGGCCTCTGCGTACGAAGCTCGAGATCAGGATGAACAGGATCATCGCGAACGCGAGGATCGGGCCGACCCACACGACGACGGTGACGACCGGCCAGATGCCCGAGGCGAAGTCGGCCTGCTCGAGCCCCGTCGCCGTGCCGATCATGATCGAGAAGAAGCAGACGATGGACACCACCAGCAGGCCCAGGGCCGTGAACGCCAGAATGCTGTCGATCCGACGCGCGGGGACGTCGTCGGCGGGGGGTCGCGTGCTCATCCGCTCCAGCCTACTCTCGTCGTGCCGTGCCGTAGTCTTGAGGGTGGGGTCTCGACGGCTCCGGTTCCGCCCTGCCCGCGATCCGCGGGCCGTTCATCCAGCGAGGTTCGCATGCCCACCGGCAAGGTCAGGTTCTACGACGAGGAGAAGGGGTTCGGCTTCATCACGTCCGATGACGGCCAGGACGTCTTCCTGCACGCCACGGCGATGCCCACGGGAACCTCGACGCTCAAAGCCGGCACGCGCCTCGAGTTCGGCGTGGCCGACGGCAAGCGCGGACTCCAGGCGCTCTCGGTGCGCGTGCTCGAAGCTCCCGTGAGTCTCTCGAAGCGCTCGCGCAAGCCGGCCGACGACATGGCGATCATCGTCGAAGACCTCGTCAAGCTGCTCGACGACATCGGCGGCGACCTGCGTCGCGGCCGCTACCCGAGCGGTTCGCACGCCAAGAAGGTCGCCGCGGTACTGCGCAAGGTCGCCGATGAACTCGATGCCTGAGCCCGACGCGGCAGACGCCGGCGCTGGTCGGGACGAGACCGGCGCGACCGGTGCCGACGACGCGGGTGGATCGGCCGCGGGCGGTTTGGCCGCGGGCGGTTCGACCGCGGATGGTTCTGCCCGTGATGGTTCGGCCGTGGAGGGTTCTGCCCGCGACGGTTTGGCCGGTGAGGGTTCTGCCCGCGACGGTTTGGCCGCGGAGGGCTCGGCCCGCGACGGTTCGGCCGGTGAAGGTTCTGTCCGCGACGGTTTGGCCGCGGGCGGTTCTGCCCGCGATGGTTCGGCCGCGGACGGTTCGACGGCGGAGGGTTCTGCCCGCGATGGTTTGGCCGCGGAGGGTTCTGTCCGCGACGGTTCGACGGCGGGCGGTTCTGCCCGCGACGGTTCGACTGCGGAGGGTTCTGCCCGCGACGGTGTGACCGCGGACGGTTCGGTCGCGGAGGGTTCGACTGCGGACGGCTCCGCCCGTGACGGCGAAGAGACCGAGGCCCCCGTGACGCCGGACGCCGTGCTGCTCGCGTCGCACGACCTCGCGCTCGCAGCGCTGAAGGAGATCACTCCCGAGACGACGATCGGCCCCGCCGCGGGACACCGTGTCGAAGCCGACGGTGTCGTCTCGCTGCGGTTCCAGAACCGTCTCTCCGGCTACCCCGGGTGGTTCTGGACCGTTTCTCTCGCGCGCGCCGCCGACGAGGATCCGACGGTGCTCGAAGCCGAGTTGCTGCCGGGCGACGGAGCGCTGCTCGCGCCCGAGTGGGTGCCGTGGGACGAGCGCCTCGCCGACTACCAGGCCGCGCAGGCCGCCGCCGCGGAGACCGAGAGCGCTGACCCCGGCGCCGAGAGCTCCGACGACGACCTCGACGAGGATGACCTGGACGACGATCTCGACGACCTGGATGCCGCGGACTTCGACGAGGACGGATCCTCGATCCTCCACTCCGGAGACGTCGACGGCGTCGACATCGACGAGCTCGACGACTCGGACGACGATGACTCGGACGATGACGACGACGATGACTCGGACGATGACGACGACGATGACTCGGGCGACGACGATGACTCGGACGACGACGACTCCGACGACGACCCCGACGGGGACGACGCCGACGACTGAGGTCGGGGTGCAGCATCCGCTCGCGCTACCAAAACCTGCAGGCGCGCCTGGAAAAACGGGCGCGAGTGCAGGTTTGGGTAGCGCGTGGCGCCAGAATGCGGCTCAGGCCAGCCCAGCTCAGCCAAGTTCAGCTCAGCCTGCTACGCGGTCATGGCTCCGGCCGTGACCCCGACGAGGATGACCCCGGTGAGTGAGGTCGGGGTGCAGCATCCGCTCGCGCTACCAAAACCTGCAGGCACGCCTGGATAAACGCGCGCGGGTGCAGGTTTGGGTAGCGCGTGGCGCCGGGATGCGACTCAGCTCAGCTCAGCCCAACCCTGCCCAGCCCAGTTCAGCTCAGCCTGCTACGCGGCCAATGGCTCCGACGACGACCCCGACGGGGATGACTCCGACGGCTGAGGTCGGGGTGCGGCATCCGCTCGCGCTACCAATACCTGCTGGCGCGCCTGGAAAAACGGGCGCGAGTGCAGGTTTGAGTAGCGCGTGGCACCGGGATGCGGCTCAGGCCAGCTCAGCCCAGCCCAGCCTGCTACGCGATCATGGCTCCGGCGGCGACCCCGACGAGGATGACCCCGGCGAGTGAGGTCGGGGTGCAGCATCCGCTCGCGCTACCAGAACCTTCAGGCGCGCCTGGATAAACGCGCGCGAGTGAAGGTTTGGGTAGCGCGTGGCACCGGGATGCGGCTCAGCTCAGCCCAACCCTGCCCAGCCAAGTTCAGCTCAGCCTGCTGCGCGGCCAATGGCTCCGGCGGCGACCCCGACGAGGATGACCCCGGCGAGTGAGGTCGGGGTGCAGCATCCGCTCGCGCTACTGAAACCTGCAGGCGCGCCTGGATAAACGGGCGCGGGTGCAGGTTTCGGTAGCGCGTAGCACCGGGACGCGGCCCAGCTCAGCCCAACCCTGCCCAGCTCAGCCCAGTCCAGCCCTACCGGCTACGCCGACAGGCCCTCGACGGTCATCTCGATGCAGCGGATGAGCCGGCGCACGTCGTCGGGCTCGATCGAGACGAACGTCGCGACGCGCAGCTGGTTGCGGCCGAGCTTGCGGTACGGCTCGGTGTCGAGGATGCCGTTGGCGCGCAGGCTCTTGGCCACGGCGGCGGCGTCGACCGAGTCGTCGAAGTCGATCGTGGCGACGACGGGGGAGCGGTCGGCCGGATCGGCGACGAACGGCGTCGCGTAGGCAGCGGCCTCGGCCCACGCGTAGAGGGCATCCGACGACTCGCGCGTGCGTGCATCCGCCCACTGCAGCCCGCCGTTGTCGCGGATCCAGCCCAGCTGGTCATCGAGCAGCAGCAGCGTCGTGAGGGCGGGGGTGTTCAGGGTCTGGTTGAGGCGGGAGTTGTCGAGGGCGTTCTTCAGGCTGAGGAACTCGGGGATGTACCGATCGGATGCCGCGATCCGTTCGATCCGCTCGATCGCTGCCGGCGAGACGAGAGCGAGCCACAGGCCGCCGTCCGAACCGAGGTTCTTCTGCGGCGCGAAGTAGTAGACGTCGGCCTCGTGCGCCGAGAAGTCGATGCCGCCCGCCGCGCTCGTCGCGTCGATGACGGTGAGGGCGCCCTGGTCGCCGTGCACGCGCTCGACCGGCGCGCTCACGCCCGTCGAGGTCTCGTTGTGCGGCCAGGCGTACACGTCGACGCCCTCGACGGCTTCGGGCGTGGCGCGGGTGCCCGGCTCGGCCTTGCGCACGTCGGGAGCCTCGAGCCACGGGGCGGCGGCCGCCTTGGCGAACTTGCCGCCGAACTCGCCGAAGACCAGGTTCTGCGACCGGCGCTCGATCAGGCCGAAAGCCGCGGCATCCCAGAAGGCGGTGGAGCCTCCGTTGCCCAGGATCACCTCGTATCCCGTGGGCAGGCGGAAGATCTCGCCGATGCGCGCACGCACACTGCCGACGAGGTCCTTCACGGGCGCCTGGCGGTGCGATGTGCCGAGCACGGCGGCGCCGCGTCCGGTGAGCAGTTCGAGTTGGGCGGGCCGCACTTTCGACGGGCCGCACCCGAATCGTCCGTCGGAGGGCAGGATCTCGCGGGGGAGCAGCACGTGGGACATGCGTCGATTCTAGAGATGCCCGCCCCGGGCCCTTGACCCGGGCCCTTGATCCGGACCCGGATGCCGCGGCCCGGTGTCCGCCCTGCGGGATAGGCTGGCCTTACCTGTTCCATCGTTACGAGGGCGCCCGCATGACTGATCTCATCGACACCACCGAGATGTACCTGCGCACGATCCTCGAACTCGAAGAGGAGAAGATCCAGCCGCTGCGCGCGCGGATCTCGGAGCGGCTCGGCCACTCCGGTCCGACGGTGTCGCAGACCGTGGGGCGCATGGAGCGCGATGGACTGGTCGTCGTCGCCGAAGACCGCACGCTCGAGCTCACCGACGCGGGGCGCCAGAAGGCCGTCGACGTCATGCGCAAGCACAGGCTCGCCGAGCGCCTGCTCTCCGACGTCATCGGGCTGGACTGGGCCTACGTGCACGACGAGGCCTGTCGCTGGGAGCACGTCATGAGCGAGCAGGTCGAGCGCCGGCTCATCGAGCTGCTCGGCCACCCCACCGAGTCGCCGTACGGCAACCCCATCCCCGGGCTCGACCAGCTCGGCGACGTGGCGGCCGTCGAATTCGAGCAGGACGTCGTGGGCCTCGTCGCGCGCATGAACGAGGCGGGTGGGCCGATCCGCGGCACGGTGCGCCGACTCGCCGAGCCCGCCCAGGTGGATCCCGAACTGCTGCAGCAGCTCAAATCGGCCGGTGTGCTGCCGGGCGCGGAGGGCGACTTCCGGTACAACGAGGGCTACGTGCTCGTGCAGATGGACGGCAGCGACGAGGGCCTCGAACTGCCCATCGAGATCGCCTCGCACATCTTCCTGCTCGACGACGCGGCGTGACGTCCAGGGGTCTGCCAGGTGGGTAACGTGACAGATTCGTTACCATCGGGTAGCCTCAAACGGTCCACAGGTGAGAAGCCCGCCGACGGACTCCGCGCGGATTGCCTCATCGGTTCGTCGTCTGCGCGGTGAAACCCGCACATCGTGCCCCGACATCGAGTGTTGACGAGCCAGCGCCACGGCGCAGAGGCGCCGGAGGACAGCTTGGCTGAAGAGTACGACCAGACCGCGATCGAGTCGCAAGACCGTCCGGTCACCCCCGCGACATCGCGAACATGGATCAAGAAGCGCTCGACGAAGACGCGCCCGACCCGACCGACCGCCGCCCGCAGACATGGGCCGGTGCGCAGCCTCGTCATCCTGACGATGGTGGGCGGACTCGTCGCGACCGTCGCGATCCCCGCCTACGCCGCCAGCACGCGCATGCCGATCGAGGACAGTCAGACGCTGCAGCAGATGTCCGCCGTCGACGCGCAGTCGCTCGTCGTCGCCTCGGATGCCTCGGGCACCGAGCTCGCCCGTGACAGCTACTCGGCGACCACCGAAGACGAGATCAACAAGAAGAAGGCCGCCGAAGCCGCGGCCGCGCGCGCCCGCGCACAGGCGGCAGCTGCCGCCGCGTCGTCGAGCGTCTCGTCGGTGCCCGTCAACATCAACCTCGTCTCGCCCGGCACGGGCGAAGTGCGCTGGCCGATCCTCAACTTCACGAAGGGCCGCGGTATCGGCGACTCCGGCTACCACCAGGGTGTCGACCTGCTGGCCCCCGGCGGCACGCCGCTGTACGCGGCGGCGGCCGGTGTCGTGCGCATCGCGCAAGAGGCCTACGGCGGATACGGCGTCGCGGTCGTCATCGACCACGTCATCGCCGGACAGCGCGTGTCGACCCTGTACGGGCACATGACCTACGGCAGCCGCCAGGTCGTCGCCGGTCAGTCGGTCGAGGCGGGACAGCTCATCGGACTCGTCGGCTCGACCGGCAGCTCGACCGCGAACCACCTGCACTTCGAGGTACGCGTAAACAACGGCCTCGTCGACCCGTGGGCCTGGCTCGTCGCCAACGCCGGCTGATCCGTCGGGGGACGGCGGGTGGCGGTGGCCGCTCGGGTTGAGTTGGGTTGGTCGGGTCGGGTCGGGTCGGGTTGGTTCGGTTCGTCGAACCCGACCGTTTCTGTCGAGGCGTACGTCGTCGACGTCGAGTTCGGCGGGATCGGTACGGTTCGGTGGCCGGGGCGGGACGGTGGCGCGATCGGCTCGTCGGTGACGCCGGCTGATCCGTCGGGCGACGGCGGGTGGCGGCATCCGCTCACGTCGGGTTGGACCGGTTCGGTTCGGTTCGTCGAACCCGACCGTTTCCGTCGAGGCGTACGTCGACGACGTCGAGTTCGACGGGATCGGTACGGTCCGGTGGCCGGGGGCGGGCGGGTGGCGCGATCGGCTCGTCGGTGACGCCGGCTGACCCGGCGGGCGACGGCGGGTGGCGGCATCCGCTCGGGTCGGGCTGGTGCGGTTCGTCGAACCCGACCGTTTCGGTCGAGGCGTACGTCGTCGACGTCGAGTTCGACGGGATCGGTACGGTTCGGTGGCCGGGGCCGGCGGGACGGTGGCGCAATCGGCTTGTCGGCGACACGACACCTCCGGTTCACGCTCAACCGGCCGCGGTGTCGGTGTGGTGGGTTAGCCTGATCCCCGACGCTGAGAGAAGCGGAGGGAGCCCATGGGCAGCATTCCTCGCATCCGAACCATGGATGCGTTAGGTCGCCTCGTCCTGCGGCATTGCACGAACGGATGCCACGGTCCTACCGTGGCGCCAAGGCGCTGTCTGTAATCGACAGCGCCTTTTTCGTACCCTGACGTCGAACTCATCGTCACGAACCGAACAACCCGAGAAGCCGTCTCGGACGTTCGAGAGGATGAGCAATGCGCACACTGGTGCTGAATGCGGGCTACGAGCCGCTCGCTGTCGTGTCGTTCAAACGGGCCATCGTGCTCGTGTTGAACCAGAAGGCGACCGTCATCGAACTCGTCGAAGATGATCCTGTCTGGGGAGCGCGCGGGGTCTACGACAGACCCGCGGTCATCCTGTTGACGCGTTATGTGCGGATGCCGGGGGCCCGACGCGTGCCGGTGACACGCCGCGGTGTTCTGCGCCGCGACAGTCACCGCTGCGCGTACTGCGGCACGCCGGCGTCGACGATCGACCACGTGCTGCCGCGTTCGCGCGGCGGCGCCGATTCGTGGGAGAACCTCGTCGCGTGCTGCCTGCGCTGCAACAACATCAAGGGCGACCGCACGCCGCAGGAGATGCGGTGGGAGCTGCGGCTGTCGCCGGGCGTCCCGCGGGGTGGGCAGTGGACGGTGCGCGGCACCGACCGTGCCGACCCCCGCTGGGAGCCCTACCTGGCGCTCGCGGCCTGACGCGGTCGTTCGAGCGCGGGGGAGTCGGGGCGGGTGCGCTCGAGCGCGGCCTCGCCGGCGCGACGCTCGCCCGCGGCCCGGCGCTCGCCTCGCCGGCCCGGCGCTCGCCCGCGCGCACCCGCGCCCCCTCTTGACCGCGAGACTGCAACGGCACGCCGAGACCGTGGGGTTCACCCGCTTTCTCGGCGCGCCGTTGCAGTCTCGCGGTTTTCGGGCGAGGGTTGGCAGCCGACGGATGCCGCGGGCCGGGGTGCGCGTGATGGGATGGGCCCATGACCCGAGCTCTCATCGTGATCGACATGCAACGCGCCTTCGACGACCTCGACTTCTGGGGTGCGACGACCAACCCCGCGTGCGAGGCCCACGTCGCGGCGCTCATCGAGGCGTGGACCGCCGCCGACGAGCCGATCGTCGTCGTGCGGCACGACTCCACGTCGTCCGGATCGCCGCTCGCGCCGTCGCACGAAGGCAACGCGCTCGTCGATGCCGTCGCCGCCGTCGACCCCGCTCTGTTCGTCACGAAGGACGTCAACTCGGCGTTCTACGGCGACCCCGATCTGCACGCCTGGCTGCAGGAGCAGAGCATCACGCAGCTCGTGCTGTGCGGCATCCAGACCAACATGTGCGTCGAGACGACGGCGCGCATGGCGGGCAACCTCGGCTACGACGTCACGGTCGCCCTCGATGCGACGCGCACGTTCGACCTGTCCGGAGAGATCACCGGCGTCGGCGTCGTCACGCGCACGGCCGAGGAGCTCATGGCCTCGACGGCGCTCGTGCTGCAGGAGGGCGGCTTCGCCCGCATCGCGACGACGGCGTCGCTCGTCCGACCCCTCTGACGCCGAGACTGCAACCGAGCGCCGAGACCGTGGGGTTCACCCACGGTCTCGCCCTGCCGTTGCAGTCTCGCGGTCAAGAGTCGAACATAGGTGTCGGAAGTGCGGGGTAGCGTCATTCCACGGGATTGAGTTAATAGAACATCAGTTCTAGCCTGGTGGAATGAGGGGGATCGTGGCCGCACACGCAGACGAGCTGACCCGACTGCGCGCTCAGGTCGAGCGCATGCAGGGGCGCAAGCTCGATGCGCCCGTGCTGCCGGTGCTTCCCGCGCTGGCCGATCTGCTCCCCGGTGGGGGACTGCGCCCCGGCAGCGCCTACTCGCTCCCGCGCTCGACCTCGCTGCTGCTCGCCCTTCTCGCCCGCGCCTCGCAAGACGGCTCGTGGTGCGGAGTGATCGGGATGCCGCGCCTCGGCGCCGAAGCAGCCGAGTCGATGGGCGTCGACCTCTCACGCCTCGTGCTCGTGCCCGACCCGGGCCGGCGCTGGCTCGCCGTCGCCGCGACGATCGCCGACGTGCTGCCGGTCGTCGCCGTGCGTCCGGCGGGGCGTGCCCCCGACGGCGAGATCGCCCGGCTCGCGGGCCGGCTGCGCGACCGGGGCGCCGTGCTGCTCGTGCAGGGACCCTGGCCGCAAGCCGAAGCCGTGCTCGAGGTCGGCGACGCCTCGTGGACGGGCGTCGGCCGCGGCCACGGCTACCTCGCCGAACGCACCGTGACCGTGACGTCGGCGAGCCGACGGTGGCCCGTGGCCCGCACGGGGCGCATGCTGCTTCCGGATGCCGCGGGCACGGTCGCCGCCGCCCCCGCGAGGCTCACCCGGGTCGAGCACGGCACCGAACGCCCCACGGAATGGTCGAAGGCCGGATGAGCGTGCGCACTCTCGTGCTCTGGTTCCCCGACTGGCCGATCACGGCACTCACCCCCATCGACCCTTCGGCGAGCTCAGGGACCGACCCTTCGGCGGGCTCAGGGACCGACCGGGGGTCGGGGGTCGGCCCTTCGGCACGCTCAGGGATCGACCCTTCGGCGAGCTCAGGGACCGAGTCGGGGCCGGGGGTCGGCCCTTCGGCGAGCTCAGGGACCGAGTGGGGGTCGGGGGGCGACCCTTCGGCGAGCTCAGGGACCGAACCGGGGGCGGGGGGCGAAGGGTCGCCCGCCCAAGCCGCCCGCCCGATCGCCATCGTCCACGCCAACCGCGTCGTCGCGTGCTCGGCTGCCGCGCGGGCCGAGGGCGTGCGCCGCGGGCAGCGTCGCCGCGACGCGCAGGCGCGCTGCCCGTCGCTCGAGATCGTCCCCGCCGACGACGCCCGCGACCACCGCGCATTCGCCCCGGTCATCGCGTGCATCGAAGAGCGCGCACCCGGAGTCCAGCTCGTGCGCCCCGGACTCTGCGCCCTCAAGGCCAAGGGCCCCGCCCGCTACTACGGCGGCGAGGTCGACGCCGCGCGCGTGCTCGTCACCGCTCTGCGCGAGCTCGGCCTGCCCGACGTGCGGGCGGGCATCGCCGACGGACCCTTCACGGCCGAGCGGGCCGCGATGGCGGCATCCACCCGTGCCGAGCCGATCTTCACGGTGCCCGCCGGGGGAGCGGCCGGCTTCCTCGCACCGCTCCCCATCACCGCGCTCGACAACACCGCAGCCAAAAAGACCGAACACGCCCCCGACGACCTCATCAGCCTCCTCACGCGCCTGGGCATCCACACGCTCGGCGCGTTCGCGGCCATGCCCGACGAGCGCGTGCGCGAGAGGTTCGGACCCCGCGGCATCCGTCTGCACGCGCTCGCGGGCGGGCGCGACTCGCAGCCCGTCGACCCCCGCACGCCACCGCCCGAGCTGCACCGCGAGGTCGCGTTCGAGCCGCCGATCGAGATCGTCGAGCAGGTCGCGTTCGGCATGCGCATCGCTGCCGACGAGTTCATCGGGGGACTCGGCGCGCTCGATCTCGTCTGCACCGAGCTGCGCGTCGAGCTCGTCGGCGATCGGGGTGAGCGCAGCGAGCGGGTGTGGCTGCATCCGGCGTCGTTCGACGCCTCCGCCGTCGTCGACCGTGTGCGGTGGCAGCTGGGCGAGGACTCCGAGGCGCTGCGCAGCGGCGTCACCCTCGTGCGGATCGCACCCGAAGCGGTGGATGCCGCGGCGCACCACCTCCCCGCGATCTTCGGGTCGGGTCCCGAAGAGCACGTGCACCACGCCCTCTCGCGCGTGCAGGCGATGCTCGGCCACCGCGCCGTCGCGACCCCCGCGATCGGCGGCGGACGCTGGCTCGCCGAACGGCAGGTGCTCGTGCCGTGGGGCGACCGCGCCGTGCTCGACAGGGAGCGCGCGCGACCGTGGCCGGGGAGCCTTCCCGACCCGCTGCCGACGACCGTGTTCACCGAGCCGCCGACGGTCGAGGTGACCACGCTCGGCGGGTACGCCGTCGAGGTCGATGAGCGCGGCACCCTCTCGGCGGCGCCCGGCGTGCTCGTCGAGGGCGGCCGCCGCCGCGCGATCGAGGCGTGGGCGGGGCCCTGGCCCGTCATCGAACGAGGGTGGGATGCCGCGCGCGCACGCCGCGCCCACCGCTTTCAGGTCGTCGACGCCGACGGCGCCGCATGGCTGCTCGTCTGCGAGAGCGGCCGGTGGACGGCGGAGGGGGCGTATGACTGAGCTGATGGGCATTTCGGTCCCTGAGCTCGCCGAAGGGTCGCCCCCTGCCCCCGGCTCGGTCCCTGAGCTCGCCGAAGGGTCGCCCCCCGCCCCCGGCTCGGCCCCTGAGCTCGCCGAAGGGTCGCCCCTCGACCCCGCCCCGGTCCCTGAGCTTGTCGAAGGGTCGCCCCTCGGCCCCGCCCCGGTCCCTGAGCTTGCCGAAGGGTCGTCCCCCGGCCCCGCCCCGGTCCCTGAGCTTGTCGAAGGGTCGCCCCTCGCCCCCGCCCCCGCCCTCGCCCCTGGCTCGGTCCCTGAGCTTGTCGAAGGGCGGGAGGACGACTGATGGGCTTCAACAACCCGTCGGTGTCGTGGTCCGACCTCGAGCGCGTGCTGAGCGATCGGCGCCGCCCCGATCACCGCCCCGCCGGAGCCGACGGCGGCGACAGTCCCGCGTGGTCTCGTAAGCGCGGACCCTACGTGCCCATGCCGATCGAGCGCCCCGCCGACGTCGTGCCCTACGCCGAGCTGCACGCGCACTCGTCGTACTCGTTCCTCGACGGGGCCTCCTCTCCCGAAGAGCTCGCCGAAGAGGCCGAGCGGCTCGGACTGCACGCGCTCGCCGTCACCGACCACGACGGCTTCTACGGCATCGTCCGGTTCGCCGAAGCCGCCGAGACGCGGCAGCTGGCGACCGTGTTCGGCGCCGAACTGTCGCTCGATCTGCCCGCCCCGCAGGCGGGCCAGCCCGATCCCGTCGGCGAGCATCTGCTCGTGCTCGCGCGCGGCGAAGAGGGGTATCACCGCCTCGCGGGAGCCCTCACACACGCCCAGCTGCAGGGCGCAGAGAAGGGGCGGCCGCAGTACGACCTCGACGAGCTGTCGGCGCAGCTGGCGGGGCACACGGCCGTGCTGACCGGATGCCGCAAGGGCAGCGTGCGCCGCGCGCTCGGCGCCTCCGGAGCAGGCGCCGCCGCGGGCGAACTCGACCGCCTGGTGCACCTGTTCGGCCGCGACGGGGTCTATGTCGAGCTGATCGACCACGGCTCCCCGCTCGATACCCGCGACAACGACGTGCTCGCCGGGCTCGCGCGCGAGAAGGGGCTGCCGACCGTCGCGACCAACAACGTGCACTATGCGGTGCCGCAGCGCCAGCTGCTCGCCGCCGCCGTCGCGGCCGTGCGCGCCAACCGCGGACTCGACGAGCTCGACGGATGGCTGCCCGCGCACGCCGGAGCGCACCTGCGCTCGGGGGCCGAGATGGCCGAGCGGTTCACGCGGCATCCCGATGCCGTCGCCCGCACGGTGCCGCTCGCCGATGAGCTGGCGTTCCCGCTGCGGCGCGCGAAGCCCGCCCTGCCGAAGCAGAAGGTGCCCGAGGGGCACACGCCGATGTCGTGGCTGCGGCACCTCGTGTGGCAGGCGGTGCCGCGCAAGTATCCCGATCTGTCCGAGGCGAACCGCGCCCGCATCGAAAAAGAGCTCGGCGTCATCGAGATGAAGGACTTCCCGGGCTATTTCCTCATCGTGCATGGCATCGTGCAAGAGGCTCGGCGCCGCGGCATCCTCTGTCAAGGGCGCGGATCCGCCGCGAACAGTGCCATCTGTTATCTGCTCGACATCACCGCCGTCGACGCGATCGCCTTCGACCTGCCGTTCGAGCGGTTCCTGTCGTCGCTGCGCGACGAGGAGCCCGACATCGACGTCGATTTCGACTCCGACCGGCGCGAAGAGATCATCCAGTGGGTGTACCAGCAGTACGGGCGCGAGCGGGCGGCGCAGGTGGCGAATGTCATCCAGTACCGGCCGAAGAACGCGATCCGCGACATGGCGAAGGCGCTCGGGCATTCGCCCGGGCAGCAGGACGCCTGGTCGAAGCAGGTCGAGCGGTGGGCTCCGGGTCTCGATACGCCGACGTCGTCGGCTACTCGACCACCTGGGGGCGCGGGGGGTTCGGGCCGCTCGGTTGCCGGGCCTGCCGACGCACATGACATCCCCGATCAGGTGCTCGAGTTCGCCGGTGAGCTGCTGAAGGCGCCGCGGCACCTCGGTATCCACTCCGGGGGCATGGTGCTCACCGACCGGCCCGTGGGTGAGGTGGTGCCGATCGAGCACGCGCGCATGGAGGGGCGCACGGTCATCCAGTGGGACAAAGACGACGCCGCCTGGATGGGCCTGGTCAAGTTCGACCTGCTGGGCCTCGGGATGCTCGCCGCCCTGCAGTACTGCTTCGACATGATCCGCGCCGCGACGGGGGAGGAGTGGGAGCTGTCGACCCTGCCGAAGGAAGAGAAGGGGGTCTACGACATGCTGTGCCGGGCCGATTCGATCGGAGTGTTCCAGGTCGAGTCCCGCGCGCAGATGGGGCTGCTGCCGAGACTGCAGCCGCGACGCTACTACGACCTCGTGATCGAGATCGCGCTGATCCGGCCAGGGCCGATCCAGGGCGGGGCGGTGCACCCGTATGTGCGGCGCAAGCTGGGGCGCGAAGAGGTCACGTACGCCCATCCGAAGCTCAAGCCCGTGCTCGAGCGCACGCTCGGGGTGCCGGTCTTCCAGGAGCAGCTCATGCAGATGGCGGTCGCGATCGGCGAGGTGAGCGGTGAGGATGCCGACCTCTTGCGCCGCGCGATGGGATCGAAGCGCGGCATCGAACGCATCGATTCGCTCAAGACCAAGCTCTATGAGGGGATGGCGCGGAACGGCCTCGTGGGAGAGGAGGCCGACGCGATCTACGCCAAAATCCAGGCGTTCGCGAACTTCGGGTTCGCCGAATCGCACTCGCTGTCGTTCGGGCTGCTCGTCTATGCCAGCTCGTGGATCAAGCTGCACTATCCGGCGGCGTTCCTCGCCGGGCTGCTGCGCGCGCAGCCGATGGGGTTCTACTCACCCGCGACGCTCGTCGCCGACGCCCGCCGCCACGGCGTCGAGGTGCGCCGCCCCGACCTCCACGCCTCCAGCGTCGACCCCCTGCTCGAGCCCTCGGTCCCTGAGCCCGCCGAAGGGTCGCCCGCCTCGGTCCCTGTGCCCGCCGAAGGGTCGCCCGCCCCGGTCCCTGAGCCCGCCGAAGGGTCGCCCGCCTCGGTCCCTGAGCCTGCCGAAGGGTCGCCCCCTCCCCATGAACCGGTCCCTGAGCCCGCCGAAGGGTCGAGACCCCCCACCGGCCTCCCCTCCTGCACCGCCCGCCACCAGCCCCCCACCGGCGACTTCGACCCCACCGCCCCCGACGACTCCGCCGCCCACCGCCGCGACGGCGCTTACGCCGTGCGCCTCGGTCTCGCCGCTATCAAAGGCATCGGCAAGAACGTCGCCACCCGCATCGTCGAAGAGCGCGACGCGGCCGGCCCCTACCGCGACCAGCGCGACCTCGTCCGCCGCACCGGCCTCACGGCCACCCAGGCGGAAGCACTCGCGACCGCCGGAGCGTTCGACTGCTTCGGACTCACGCGCCGCGAGGCGACGTGGCTCGCCGGATCCGCCGCCCAGGACCGTGCCGAGTTCCTGCCCGATTCGCTCGCCTTCGTGCAGCCGCCGCTGTTCACCGACCCGACGAGTTATGACGTGCTCGCCGCCGATCTGTGGGCGACGGGCGTCTCGGTCGACGATCATCCGCTGACGCACTACCGGTCGAGGCTCGATGCGCGCGGTGTGCTCACGTCGCGCGAGCTGCGCACGCACGAGGCCGAGAGAAGAGTCGAAGTCGCCGGGCTTGTCACGCATCGGCAGCGTCCGGCGACAGCATCCGGAATCACGTTCCTCAACCTCGAAGACGAGCACGGCATCGTCAACGTCATCTGCTCGGTGGGGGTGTGGAACCGGTATCGCAGGGTCGTGCGCGATGCGCCGGCGCTCATCGTGCGGGGCCTGCTCGAACGCTCTGTCGAGGGGGTGACGAACCTCGTCGCCGACCGCGTCGAGGATCTGCGGGTGGGCGTGCACCACCAGTCGCGCGACTTCCGCTGATGCGCCGGAGCACAGGGCGACGAGCTGGGAAGTAGGGGAGGAGCGCCCCGCCGCGTAGTGTGGGCACCCTACGACGGGACGTCTGTGATCGCACGGTTCGAAGAGCTCGATTGGCAACCGACTCCGATGGGAGACCTCACCCTCCGGCGACGGTCGGAACCTTCGGTGGGGCAGGAGATCTACGAGGTCAAGCTCGGCGACGAGTATCTGATGTCGAGTCTGTTCACCGTCGCCGAAGAGGCGCTCGCCGACCTCGGGCTGGCCGCGGCATCCGGGAGCCGTCTCACCGTGCTCGTCGGCGGACTCGGGCTCGGATACACCGCCGTCGCCGCCCTGCGCGACGCGCGCGTCTCGGCGCTCACCGTGATCGATCGGCTCGATGCGGTGATCGGCTGGCATGAGCGGATGCTGCTCCCCGCCTCGCGTGAGCTGGTCGGCGACCCGCGCACCACGCTCGTCAGCGACGACTTCTTCGCGCTGATGCGCCGTGAGCCGGTCGATGCGGATGCGCGGTACGACGTGATCCTGCTCGACGTCGACCATTCCCCCCGGCACCAGCTGGACCCGACCCACGCCGACCTCTACACGGCCGACGGTCTGCGCGCCCTCGACCGGCATCTGACGTCGGGTGGCGTCTTCGCGCTGTGGTCGGACGACCCGCCCGACGCGGAGTTCATGACCGTGCTCGCCGAGGTCTTCGACGACGGTGCGGCGCATGTCGTGGACTTCGACAATCCCGTCACCGGTGGAACCTCGTCGAACACGGTCTACGTCGCCCAGAGCCGCACGGTGTGATCAGGCACGCGATCTTCTGACACGACGAAGGCGGGCCCCCGCAGGAGCCCGCCTCGCGGAACGTGTCAGCCCTGGGTGCCCAGGGCGAAGCGCACAGAGCCGTCCTGCGCGAGTTCGGCGTCGAGCACGCGGTCATCCAGCGCCGCGGCGGCGCCGACGTCGAGGAACACGTTCGCTCCGCTTTCGGCGACGACCGTGTCGGTCTCTTCGGGCGCCGGTGCGACGCTCAGCTCGAAGCCTTCGGCGGTGCCGGTGTCGCGGATGCGCACGCCGCCCTCGTCGGGCACATTCGGCACGCGCGAGACGATCGCCTTGACGGCTTCAGCGGCGGTATCGGTCATGGTGAGCATGTCGGTCCTTCCGTTTCGGGCAATAGGACCGGCCACGATTCCGAGATCCGCGCCGGGATGCAACCGTGCGCCGGCGATCCGCCCCGATTCCCACGCAATACGGAGGAACCGCCCTGGCGCGGGGGTGAGCGTCGTGCCAGTGTCGTCGCATGAGCAACGCGGAGCGGTTTCTGAGCGGCTATGTCGAGGCGTGGCGCACGAACGAACCCGATGCGATCCGCGCGCTGTTCACCGACGATGCGGTGTATCGCGGGTCGCCCGACGATCTCGAACCCGCCGTCGGCATCGACCGAATCCTCGCGCTGTGGAGCGATGAGCGCGACGAGCCGGGGGAGTGGACGTTCGACGGCCACGTCGAGATCGAGACGACGGATGCCGCCGCCATTCGCGGCGTCACGACGTATGCCGCGGGCGCCAAGGTCGGGACGTACGACAACCTGTGGCTCGTGCGGTTCGCCGACGACGGCCGCGCGAGGGAGTTCACCGAGTGGTGGATCGAGCGCAAGCACTGACGGCTGCCCGGCCGTGGAGCCCCGGTAGACTCGGTCGGGCCAGCCTCTGTAGCTCAATGGAAGAGCAGTTGCGTCCTAAGCAAACGGTTGGGGGTTCGAGTCCCTCCAGGGGCACAGCCGTTTTTTGCCTCTGACCGGGGATTCCTTCTGTGGTCAGACCACAAAGATCGCGTTTTTGCCCGTTTTTTGCCCGCATTTATCAAACTCTGGGCACACCGACAAGCCACTTCAAGGCCCTTCGATCGGCGTCCTAGAACGCCAAAATGAAGCGTTTCGCACAGGATCCAGCCCTGTCGAAAAAGTGAGCAATCTGCTCCCCGCTGCTAATGCAGTCGTTGCGGCCGGGCGTAGCGAGTCTGCGGACCCGACGGTAGCGCCACCAACGGCATCTGCGCATTCAGCCGCGTCGCGACTTCGTCCAGATCGTCCTCGAAGAGGTCGGCGTATGTGTCGAGTGTCATCGCAGCCGACGCGTGGCCGAGCATCCGCTGCACGGCCTTTACGTTTGCTCCCGAGCTGATCGCGAGGGACGCGGCTGTGTGACGGAGGTCGTGCGGAGTGAGCCGCGGGATCGACGGATCGAACTCCTGCGCCCGCCGCACCGCGTTCGCGAACCAGCCCTTGTCGCCTGAGTTGCGCATGTGATTGACCCCGTCGCCGAAAAGCAGTCCCTCCGGGCCCTTGCCGGCGCACGCCTGCTCGATCATCGGGGCGAGACGCGCCGGGTAGGGGACTGAGCGGCGCTCCTGTGTCTTGGGCGTACCGACGTGGATCTCGTAGGCGATCATGACGGCGTTCTCCTCGATCACGAAGCGCCGGCGCAGCCGGTTCACGCTGCGCACCCGCAACCCCGTCGCCTCCCCCCAGCGCAGACCGCAGTACGCCAGTGTCAAGACGAGCGTGGGATGTGCTGAGCACGCCGCCAGCGTCGCCACCTGGTCATGTGTGAGGTAGATGCGTCGCTTGCCCGGCCCGTGCCGAGGAAGATTGCGAATGTTGCGCGCCGGATTGCTCGCGAGGCGACGATCGTCGATCGCAACGTCAAGGATGCCGGCCAGAATCCCCAGCGCGCGAAGAACCACCGTACGCGACTTCCTCGCCGCGAGATCTGACACCCAATCCTGGACTTCTGAGCGCCGGATAGACGAGATCTCGCGGTCAGCCCACACCGGCGCGACGTGGTTCTTCCAACCCTGCTCGAGCGTCGCGTAATACGACGGCTTTGACATCGGCGGCTGCTTCGATTTCAGCCAGCTGTCCGCGAACATCCGGACCGGAACCCGGGATGAGGACGGATCGATGTACTCGCCCTTGGACTTCGACACCGTGACCATCGAGAGGTAGAGCTTCGCCTCACGCATCGTCGTGAAGCCGCGCTTCTCCGCCTCGGTGCGATCGGGCTTGCGATAGCGCACACGATAGCGGCGGCCCTTCGCCGTCTCGTACGGGGTGATGTAGCCCATCTCGACCTCCGTTCGGTGCGGATTGACGGTCCCTATCGGGACAGTGTCGGACACCGATCGGTCGTCGTCAACGCGACTGAGACGAGATGTGGATAGATGAAGGAAGACGTCGCCAACTGGCGCCGCGTGGAGGGGCGCCTCCCTCCGACGCCGAGAGAGTAGCGATCGGTCGCGGCTCCGTTCTCGTCGCTCACTCCTTGCAGACTCCGCGCTGGCGCGCGTCCCTTAGCAGCCGTTCGACGACGAGCACTGCGCCGCTTCCCGATCGCTGGGTTTGCTGATTGTCGGAGAGCCTGCGGACTGAGTGATCTACGAGTTGCTCGAGAACACACGTGAGCGCTGCTTGTGCTGGCGGCCGCAGGAATCAACTCACGCTAGGACTCCTTGACGAGTGAGCGGATAGTGGAGAGAGTTGCGCCAGGATGGGAGGGTTCGCGGCGTTATTGCCGCTTTTTCGTTGCTCTACAGCAGGAGTGCTCACTTGTGGTGAATCACGTCGCTTTCATCTGGAACATCGCCGAGTCCCTTCGCGGTCCGTTCAAGCCCTCTGAGTACGGGTCGGTGGTTCTCCCGTTCACGGTGCTCCGCCGCCTCGACGCCGTGCTCGCCGACACGAAGCCTGCTGTGCTCGAGGCCGCGAAGTCCATCGCGACGCTCCCTGAGATGCTGCAGGCGATCAAGCTCCAGGAAGCCGCCGGTCACCAGTTCTACAACGCGTCACCCTTCGATTTCGGCAAGCTCGTCGCCGATCCAGCCGACCTCCGCGCGAACCTGTCCTCCTACCTGGCCGGTTTCTCCCTGAACGTGCGCGACATCTTCGAGCGGTTCGAGTTCGACAAGACGCTGAACAAGCTGGCGGAGAAGAACAAGCTGTTCGCGGTGACGGAGAAGTTCGCGCAGGCGGACTTCCACCCCCGCACGGTCAGCAACATCCAGATGGGTCTTGTATTCGAGGAGCTCATCCGGTTCGCGAACGAGAAGTCAAACGAGACCGCCGGTGACCACTACACCCCGCGCGAGGTCATCAAGCTCATGGTCGAGCTGCTGTTCGCACTCGACGACGACGCCCTGTCGAAAGCAGGTGTGGTGCGGTCCATCTACGACCCGACCGCCGGCACGGGCGGCATGCTCTCCGTCGCTGACGAGTACCTCCGCACGTTGAACCCGGGCATACAGCTCAACCTGTACGGGCAGGACTATAACGACGCCTCGTACGCGATCTGCAAGGCCGACATGGTCCTCAAGGGCCAGGACGTCGACAACATCGCCCTTGGCGACACCCTCACCGAAGACGCCTTCGACGACAAGAAGTTCGACTACAGCCTCTCCAACCCGCCCTTCGGCGTCGACTGGAAAGACCAGCGCACCTACGTCGACGACGAACACACCAAGCTCGGCTTCAACGGCCGCTTTGGCCCCGGCACCCCCACCGTTAGCGACGGGGCGATGCTATTCCTCCTCCACCTGGTGTCGAAGATGCGCACACCCGAAGGTGGCGGCTCCCGCATCGCGATCGTCCTGAACGGGTCACCGCTGTTCTCCGGCGGTGCCGGAGGTGGCGAGTCGAACATCCGCAAGTGGCTGCTCGACAACGACCTCGTCGAGGCGATCATCGGGCTGCCGAAGGACATGTTTTACAACACCGGCATCTCCACATACATCTGGGTCCTCACCAACCGCAAGGCCGATGACCGCAGGGGCCGGGTCCAGCTCATCGACGGGCGCGAGATGTTTACCAAGGTTCCGAAGACCCTCGGCTCCAAGCGCAACGAACTCTCGCCGAAGAACATCGAGACCATCGTCGGCCTGTACGCCGAGTTCGAGGAAGGCAAGAACTCGAAGATCTTCCGCAACGAGGAATTCCTCTATCGCACCATCACCGTCGAACGTCTACTCAAACTCAACTGGCACGCCACCCCCGAGCGCATCGACACCGTCTTCGAAGCCAAGGCCATCCAGAAACTGAACGAGACGGATTCCGCCGCCCTCCGCGCCGCTCTCGACCGGCTCGGCACTGACACAGTGTGGAAGAACCGCGCCGAGTTCCAGAAGGCGCTAAAGGACGCCGCGAAAGCCGAAGGCCTCACCCTCCCCGCACCGCTGCTCAAGACCGTGACGACGGAGCTCGGCGAGCAGGACGACACCGCCGACACCTGCACCGACGCCAAGGGGGACCCTGAGGCCGATCCGTCGCTCCGCGACACCGAGAACGTGCCATGGGACGAGGATGCAGACGCCTACGTTGCCCGTGAAGTCCTCCCGTACGCGCCCGACGCATGGGTCGACTACTCCAAGACCAAGGAAGGCGCGGAGATCCCCTTCACCCGCCACTTTTACCAGTACATCCCACCCCGTCCACTTGAGGAGATCGACCGCGACCTCGACGCCGTCATGGACGAACTCCGCGCAATACTCAACCAGGTGGAGGCGTGAAGCGTCACAGGCCGCATGCCGACTACCGGGACAGTGGGATCGAGTGGCTAAGCGACGACAAGATCCCGGCGTCCTGGGAAACCATCAAGCTCGGTCTGATTGCGCGCTTCAAGAGTGGCGACGCTATCGACAGCGCTCGGATCAATGAGTCAGGTGAGTATCCCGTGTACGGCGGCGGCGGGTTCCGCGGGTACACGGACTCGTTCAATGTCGACGCGGTGGCGCCCATGATCGGCCGACAAGGTGCCCTGTGTGGGAAAGTCTGGATAGGACACGGCAAGGTCTACGCAACCGAGCACGCGATTGTCGCCTACTCGGGACGCCGCTGTGATCCTGAATGGCTTCGCTACATCCTCTCCGTCATGGACCTCGGGCAGTATTCCACCAGTGCGGCCCAGCCCGGAATATCGGTCGAAACCGTCGCCTCCAAGCGGGTGCCGGTCCCGTCGCTCCCCGAACAGAGAGCCATCGCCGACTATCTGGATCGGGAGACGGCACAGATCGACGCGTTCATCGCGAAGAACGAGGACCTCATCACCCTCCTCACCGAGCGCCGCGCTGCGGTCATCGCGCACGCTGTTACCCGTGGTATCGATGCCTCAGCCCCGCTGGCAGCGAGCGGTGTCGAGTGGCTCGGAGATGTCCCAAGCCACTGGTCGGTTCAGCGGTTGGCCTCGACGGTAGCTCGCGCCCGGAATGGCGTCTGGGGTGCTGACCCAGAAGGGGGGGGAGAGGATCTCCGTTGCGTGCGTGTCGCTGACTTCGATCGGCCAAAGCAGCGGATCCACGACGATGCGCACACTCTTCGGAAACTGAGTGCGTCTGAACGAGCCGGTCGGGTCTTACGGAACGGCGATCTGCTGCTCGAGAAATCCGGTGGGGGTGAGAAGTCCCCGGTCGGCTTCGTCGTGCTGTACGACCGAGATGAGCCGGCAGTTTGCTCGAACTTCGTAGCTCGCGTAGAGCTGCGAGCCGGAATGGATCCCCAGTTCTGGACGTACGTCCATGGAGCGATGTATCGACTGCGCATCACCGAGAAGTCGCTTAAGCAGTCGACTGGGATCCAGAACCTCGACCAGTCCGCGTACTTCAACGAGTACGTCGCAGTGCCGCCCTACCGTGAACAGTGCGCGATCGCTGAGCAGGTGGAGCGACGGACGGCGGAGATTGACGCTGCGGTAGGCACAGCGCGGCACAGCGTCGCGTTGGCGCGGGAGCGTCGTGCCGCCCTGATCTCGGCGGCTGTGACGGGGAAGATCGATGTGGGGGTGGCTGTGTGAGTGGTGTTGCTGGGTCGCATCTGGAATCGGTGCTCGAGAACGAGATCGCGGAGCGTCTCGCCGCGAACGGCTGGTTGTATTCGCCGACCGATGCCGGTTACAACCGTGAGCTCGCGCTGTTCCCTGAGGACGTGCTCAGCTGGTTGGCGGACTCGCAGCCTATCGAGTTCGCGAAGGTTGTTCGGCCCGGTGACACTCAGACGCAGCGCAAGGCCGCGGGCGACAGCATCCTGAATCGCCTTGCGAAGTCTTTGGATCTGGATCCGTTGAAGAACGGTGGGACGATCCGGATTCTGCATGAGGGGTTCTCGATGGTGCCGCTGCATGGGGGTGCGGTGAAGTTCCGGTTGGCGCAGTTCCGGCCGGCGACGACTCAGAACCCTGACACGCTCGAGGCGTACGCGAAGATGCGGGTGCGGGTGGTGCGTCAGGTGCACTACTCGGTGAAGCATCCGAACAAGGCCTTGGATCTGGTGCTGTTCGTGAACGGTATCCCGGTCGCGACGTTGGAGTTGAAGACGGACTTCACGCAGTCGATCGGGAACGCGGTGAACCAGTACCGGTTCGACCGGTCGCCGGCGGGTGAGCCGTTGTTCGGGTTCGCGAAGCGGTCGCTGGTGCACTTCGTGGTGTCGAACTCCGAGGTGCGGATGACGACGAAGCTCGCCGGCGCCGCGACCCGTTTCCTGCCGTTCAACAAGGGCGCGGATGAGGGCGCCGGGAACCCGGTCAACCCGAACGGGTCGGCCTCCTCGTACTTCTGGGAGGAGATCCTGCAGCGCGACACCTGGCTGCAGCTGCTGGGATCGTTCGTGCACCTGCAGGTCGATGTCGATGTCGACCCCGACACAGGCAAGAAGACCAAGACCGAGAAGGTGCTGTTCCCCCGATACCACCAGTGGCGGGCTGTGACCCGTCTGGTTGAGGCGGCGCGGGTGGAGGGGCCGGGGAACCGGTACCTGGTGCAGCATTCGGCGGGGTCGGGGAAGACGAACTCGATCTCGTGGCTCGCGCACCGCCTCTCCCAGCTCCACGACAACCAGAACGTGCGCGTGTTCGACACGGTCGTGGTGGTCACGGACCGGACGGTGCTGGACAAGCAGCTGCAGGATGCAATCAGCCAGTTCGAGAAGCAGGCCGGGGTGGTGCAGTCGATCACGAAGGACGCGGGCGAGTCGAAGTCGAAGCAGCTCGCCGCCGCGCTGACTGGCGGCAAGAACATCGTGATCGTGACGATCCAGTCGTTCGAGGCGCTGATCACCGCGATCCAGACCCTGCCAGAGCTGCAGGGGCGTCGTTTCGCGGTGATCGCGGATGAGGCACATTCGTCGCAGACCGGGTCGACCGCGGGCGCGTTGACGAAGGTGCTGTCGCCGGATGAGCAGGCCGCGGTCGCGGAAGGCGCGCCGATCAACTCGGAGGCGTACCTGCAGTGGGCGATGGAGGTCACGGCGTCCGCTCCGAACATCTCCTACTTCGCTTTCACAGCGACCCCGAAGGGCAAGACGCTCGAGCTGTTCGGGCGTGTGCGAGAGGGTGGGGGTCTGCCGGAGCCGTACGACCTGTACTCGATGCAGCAAGCAATCGAGGAAAAGTTCATCCTCGACGTGCTGCAGAACTACACGCCCTACAAGGTGGCGTGGAGGCTGCAGCATCCCGACTCGGAGTACGACGACGCCGGTGAGGTCGATGAGTCGACCGCGGTGAAGGCGCTGGTGCAGTACGTACGGTTGCATCCGACGAACATCAGCCAGAAGGCAAAGATTGTTGTCGACCACTTCTGCACCTTCGTGCAGCCCCTGCTGGACGGCAAGGCCAAGGCAATGGTCGTCACCGGATCGCGCATCGAGGCGGTGCGGTGGAAGAAGTACCTCGACAAGTACATCGCGGACTCCGGAGTGCTGGGGGTGCGGTCGCTGGTTGCGTTCTCAGGCACCGTCGAAGACCCGGACGACGTTGGCGAGGGGCTGACGGAGCGCACTCAGAATCCGGGGGTTCCGTCGGATCTCGCAGAGGCATTCAAACCGGCCACATTCAACGTGATGATCGTGGCCGAGAAGTTCCAGACCGGGTTCGACCAGCCCCGCCTGGTCGCGATGTACGTCGACAAGAAGCTCGGCGGCGTCCAGGCCGTGCAGACCCTGTCCCGCCTGAACCGCACCTACCCGGGCAAGGACAAGACGTTCGTTCTCGACTTCGTCAACGATCCCCTCGAGGTGCTGGACGCGTTCCTGCCGTACTACCGGAAGGCGACCCTCACCGCGACGACCGACCCGAACCTAATCTACGACCTCGTGGTCAAGCTCGACGCCGCAGGAATCTACGACATGACGGAGGTCGAGCAGGCGTTCGATGCCGCACTCGCCGGTGGGGTGAACGTGAACTCGAAGGTGTCGGCGGCGACCGCCCCGGCGGTGGACCGGTTCCAGAAGCGGTGGGTCGCAGCTGTGCTGGACGACGACAAATCCGAGCAGGACGAGTTGCGGCTCTTCAAGGCGGACGTGGGAAACTTCGTGAAGTTCTACGATTTCATCTCCCAGGCCCGCAACCTCGAAGACACCGACCTACCCCGTCGGCACTACTTCTTCCGCCGCATCCTTCCCCAGCTGTCCACTGCGACAATCCTCGAACCGGTCGACATCTCGGACGTGACGCTCGTCGGCTACAAGATCTCCGCAGGCGAAGCGGTCAAGCTCAACCTCGAGCAGGGACCGGGGCTGGACCCGATCACCGCGATCGGATCCGGCGCGATCCACGAGAAGCACCGCAGCGCGCTCGAGGAGATCATCCAGAAGCTCAACGAACGCCTCGGCGACAAGTACGGCGTCGGCGTCATCGACCTGCAGATGAACCACATCGTCGGCAAGCTCGCCCTGGACGTCGAACTTGCTCGCCAGGCCGAAGTGAACACGCCGCAACAATTCGCCGAGTCGCCGGCGCTGCCGAGGGCGTTCACCAAGGCAGTCGTCGAAGTGCGAGACGAGACGCCCGCTTTCATTGACGAACTGCTCGGCGACAGCGGGCTGTTCGCGGCGTTGAGTAAAGCGCTCCCCGCCATGCTTTATGACCACTTCAGAAGTGTGGGTCCAAATTGAGGAACGAAGGAACCCCATGAGAACCGTCACCAGAATCGAAATCGTCGGGCTATTTGGCTATGCACACCATGTGGTGAACCTTCGTTCAACCGAGCCAACAATCATTGTCGCGCCCAACGGTGCCGGAAAGACCCACGTGCTCCGCCTGACGGCTGCACTTCTCGCCCTTGACGGTCAGACCCTCATTGAGACGACGTACAGAAAACTGACGCTGGAGTTCAGCGGCGGTAAGGCGCTCGTCGTCGACCGAGAGGTCGGACCTGACGGGCCCACCGTCCGCATATCTGCTGCAAGCCAACCCGGTGAGGAGACGGAGAGCGTTGTGTTCACGCTTGAAGAGCTCGACATTGAACGCGCGCTGCCTGCAGGAATCGTGAAGACGGCGGCGGGGCGTTGGTTCAACGAGCGGACCGGAGCTTACCTATCAGAGAACGATTTGCGCCGCCGGTACGACTTCGATGTCGATGCACTCGCGACCCGCGCTAGGAAGGTCCCAGCAATCGCCGAACTCTGTGGAGGCAATCGCCCGGTCTTCATCGATACCTGGCGCCTGGACGCTCGCGCAGAGGACCCGCGCATGCTCGGCGAGTGGGGCGGCCGTCGTATTCGGTCAAATACCGCGGCGGCATCAAGAATTCGTGGTTATACACACATGCTCAGTGAAGAGATAACCGAAGCCCGGCGTGCTTCAGTGCAGGCCACGCAGAGTGCAGACCTTAGTTTCGCGCGGCGCGCCCTGCAAGGTGCCCGGTCGACGGTGCGAGAGTCCGACCTTCACAAGCGCTACGACAATACAGTCGAGCGATATGAGGCTCTCGCTCGGAACGGACTAGCAGTTGGCGAAAGACCGATGGCGTTTCCGGACAAGACAACGCCGACCGATCGCCGAATACTGAGCGTTTTTCTAGATGACTGGGATCGCAGACTTGAGCCCCTGCTTCCAGTCAACGAGAAGCTGGAAGCGCTTCGCGACATTCTTGACACGAAACTAGCGCCATCGGGAAAGAAGACCTCGATCTCCGCGCGCGGCGGTCTCGAGTTCCACAATGTGGCAGGTCATCGGCTTCCCGTGGCGCGGCTCTCATCCGGCGAGCAGCACCTGGTAGCCCTGTTCACCCTTCTGCTGTTCGCTGCCCGTCCCGGGTCCCTCGTCCTTATCGACGAGCCCGAAATCTCGCTTCACGCGGCCTGGAAGCACGCATTCCTCGCAGACATCACCCGCGTGGCTGCTCTCAGCAATCTCCAGGTGCTCCTGGCCACGCACTCGTCGGGGATCGTAAACGGCCGATGGGATCTCACAGAAGAGCTCGAACTCACATCCCAGATCCCTGCGACTGCTTCGGAGGACATCGACGACCTCAGCGAAGACTTCGATGAGTAACTCACTGCGTGACCTGGATCGCCTCGAGGATCGTATCCGTCAGCATCGTCAAGTAGATAAGTCGCCCGTATTAATTGTAGAAGGTCCGGACGACCTACTTACGCTCCGAGCGCATCTCGATCGGGTGACCATGTTTGCCGCCGACGGGAAACCGAAAGCCCTGACCGCGGTGCGAGCGCTCAAGGCGTGGGGGCAGGTGGGAGTACGAGCGATTGTCGACGCCGACTTCGATGATGAGCCCGATGCCGAGCTTGAGGGTATCGTACATACTTACGAACAGCGAGATCTCGAAGCGATGCTCGTATCGTTGGGAGTGCTCGCGCATCTGCTCGAGCATCTAGCTTCGTCGACGAAGCTCAGCGCAGTCGGCGGGGCGGAGGCGGCAGCTCAGACCGTCATCGACTCAGCGGGGCCCCTTGCGGGCATCAGGCATGCCAGTCGGGTGAATGACTGGGGGCTGCGGTTCGATGCGATTGACCCGACCGCGAAGGCAAACAAGGTCACCCTGACCCTTGATGTTCGACGCTACGCCGCCAGTTTGCTGAGTGCCAGCGACTGCGCGGTAGCGGTTGCCGACGTAGTTCTAGCTAGCGCTCACCCGCCGCCAGACGGACGGGGGTCGCGTGGCAAGGATATTGCGGCCTTCGCAGGACTGTCACTTCGCGCGAAGTTCGCATCGCTCTCTCACACTGCGGTGGGCATGGAGTTGATCGCCGCGCAAATACGTTCCAGCGGCGGATTTGCGCTGGCTCAGTCTCAGTGGCTTCTCACGGTTCGTGAGTCGCTCGCTGCAGCAGAAGACGAGCTTCGAGTCTTCGCGGCCTGAGAAGCTACCAATCCCGTGTGATGATCAGCGGACTCCGCGTAACGCGCTTGCTCCGTGATTGGCCGCAATGCACCCATTGAGCTCAGTGACCGTATTGCAACGCTATGACCGTAATGCACGCAGGCACCGATGGTGGACGACGCCCTTTGAAACCACTTCGCTACAGCTACCTGCATCCTAGAAAAATCCCTGGATAACCGCGAAAACCTAGCCTACTCTGGCGCCATGCGCGGAGGTCTGGAGCGATGGAAGAGGGGTGTCGAATCCCGCGGGGTTCGGCACGCGATCTCGTATGCTCTCGAGGGCACGTGCGACGCCCACATACCCCACCCGACGGGCGCCGAAGCGCTCGAGGCGTATGGCGCAGCATCCGATTCAACCGTCTCTCGGTTCGTCGTCGACAACGGCGTCATCACCTCCGACGAACTCACAGCCGGCGGACTTCGTGTCTGGCTGACCGGGCACGACCCGGTCACGGGGGAGGAGCGAGGCCACCAGCGGCTGAGCCCTGACGCGGACTTGGTTCTCGACGGGACGCTCAATCACCCGAAGTCGTACAGCATCGCGGCGCTGCTGCATCCGGAACTCGCTGCAGAGTTCGAAGCGCTACAAGACCGGCTGCGTGAGCGCATCCTGCTCACGTGGCAGACCGAGCTCAACGCTCGGCGCGGCCACGGCGGTCTCCTCCGCGAGGAGGTCACGCGCATCGAGGTCGTCGAGCTGCAGCATCGTCGCTCTCGCGCGCTCGACCCGCACATCCACCGTCACCTGTGGCTGAACATCAAGGTGCTCGGCGCGGACGGTAAGTGGTCGAACCTTGACTCGCGCGTCGCGATGAAGCTGCATACGGTCATCAACGCCGAGGGCGAGCTCGCCGCGCGCACAGATCCCGAATGGATCGCCGCGCTTGCACGCCACGGGTACAGACTCGACGACTCGGGCGGGATCGCCGGACTCGCCGGCGCCGTGCGTCCGCTCTCGCGCAGGTCGGGCCAGATCGAGCGGAACCGAACGCGCTTGATCGCGGAGTGGTCGGCGGCGCACGGGGGCTCGGCGCCCAGCGCGCAGGTGCTGCATCAGATCGACCGGCGTGCGTGGGCGATCGCGCGACCGAACAAGCCGGTAGACCTGGAGGAGATGTCGTGGGAGTCGCGCGTCCGCGACGAGATCACGGCGATCGATCCGAGTCTGATCACCGCGCGTGCACCGATTGCCGTCGCTGCGACAGACCTGCACGCCCTCGATCTGGATCTGCTCGCTGCTGCGGCGATCGTGGATGCGGACCAACGGTCCACATCATGCGGCGGGCGATTCAGTACCTTCGACATCCGCGCCGGCGCAATACGCGCGCTCTCGCGGACGGGCATCGTTGCGGAGCGCAGCGAGCTCGATGGCGTGATCCTCGAGATCACGACGCGCGCCGCGAAGGCCGTCTATCGGCTCGTTGCGGAGGTTCCGCCGGCGCATGTGAAGGCCTTCATGGCGACCGAGACAGTGCGCGCGAAGGTGCGCCTCGCCGGACGCCTTGATGTGCTCGCCCAGCCGGGGCGCTCACTCCTGCCGAATGTGCTGTATCGGTTCGCGCCCAACGAGGGCATCTCGACGCTGGACGCCTCGCAGGGTGTTGCGGCGTGCGCTATCGCCGGGACTGATGGGCTCGTCGCGGTCACCGGCCCCGCTGGCACAGGCAAGACGACGATGCTGCGTGTTGCTTTCGCAGCCCTCGGTGCGCAACGGCGGCAGATGCTCGTCGTCGCTCCGACCCGGAAGGCGGCGTCGGTGGCGTCTCGCGAGGTTGGGGCTTCCGCATCCAGTATTCATGCACTGCTCGCAGACCACGGCTACCGGTGGGGTGCCGATCCGACCGGTGCAAAGGTGTGGACACGACTGCGCGTGGGCGAGATCGATCCCAGCACGGGTGTCGCGTACAGCGGGCCGACGCAATTCGTGTTGCGTTCTCGCGATCGGATCGTGGTGGACGAAGCGGGCATGGTCGATCTGCAGACAGCGAACGTCCTCGCCGACCTTGCGATCGAACAGGGGTTAGGGCTCGCGTTCGTGGGTGACCCGCACCAAGCGCTGCCGGTCGGGCATTCCGGTGCGATGGGTTCAGCGGTCCGACACGCGAATTCAGCGGTCGAGCTCGACACGGTGCATCGGTTCCGTGATCCCGAGTACGCGGCGCTCACGCTGCGGCTGCGTAACACGAGCGATCGCGAGCATGCATTGACGGTTGCCGGTGAGTTGGCGGAACGCGGTCACGTCGTACGGGTTGCTCATCACGATGCAGCCCGTGAGCGGATGATCGACGCGTACTTCGAGTGGCAAGCGCATGGCATGCGGGTGACGTTGGTGTCCGGTACCAACGCTGAGGCGGATGCCATCAACGTCGCGATCCAGCAGCGGCGAGTCGATCACGGCGACCTGGATCCCGGTGTGGTCGCGTGGGGGATGGGGGAGCAGCGCATACTCGTCGGTGACACTGTCCAGACCCGCCGTAACGACCGGCTCACGGGCGTCGAGAATCGTGCGCAGTGGATCGTACGCGGCATCCGTGAGGAGTTCGTCGATCTTGTGTCGGTTGGCGACAGCGGAGAGTTGCGGCGAGTTTCTGCCGAGTATGCGCGGGAGCACCTGCAGCTCTCCTACGCGTCGACGGTGCATGGCGTTCAGGGCGACACGGCCGATGCTTCCGTGGTCGGGCCGGATGTCGACGCGGCGGGCCTGTACGTCGGCCTCACACGCGGGCGAGTGCACAACGTCGCAATCGTGGTCGCGCGGACGGATGCGGCCACCCGCCAGTGTCTCGCCGAGTCGATGCAGCGCGGCACGCCGGAGCTGACGGTGCAGGATGCTGTGCTCGCGGCTCAGGCGGAGTTGCGGCGAGCGGCGCGAGCGCGGGACTTGGCGGCGACGGCGACCGGTCCGGTTGTTGGGGCGTCGAGTGCGGGGCGTGGGATGGGGATGTAGCGGCGTTCGATTCGCGGGGCTCTCAGCGGGCAGGCTTCGGGTCGGTATCCGGGGCGGGGTGGATGGGGGCGTGGGCGCAATCGCGACATCTCGTCGCGTGGTCTGGCGGAGGACACAACGAGCGGGCGAGCTCTAGACCGGCCCGCTCTAGTCGTCTACTAAGCCGCGACGGCCCAGGCCTCCCGATAGGCCAGCGATTCTGTTCGGAGGAAGGAAATGCGTTCACGGGTCAGAGCTACCGCCGGGTCGATCGGACGGGCAACCCCGGTTCGCGCCAAGACGATCATCGGCTGCAGGTTCGGATCGATCTGCTGGACCGCTTTCGCGACCGCGGTCTCCATCAGATCCATTTCCGGCTGAGTGATCGGATTGCCCGAGAAGTGAACCACTGCGCCAAAGTTGCCAGAGGCGGCCTCGAGAACAAGATGTACCCGCAAGCTGACGAGGGGATAGCCATCGGTATCGAGAACCACGATGTTCCTCTGTCTGCGGGACGCGCTGGTCGGGTTCAGGCCTTGGAGAACCTGCGCCATACCCTTCGCCGCCGCAGCATAGCTGGGCTTCATGCGGTCACTGGCGTCGAACACCGCCTGGTCGAGGGCCCCGCCCCGGTTACCGGCACGAACGTACTCGATGATTCGAGTAATCAATCGTTCGTAAACGAAAGCGAAGACGCGATCGTCTGCGGGTGCTTCGACCTGACGTCGGTCGCTCTCGACATGGGTAGCGCGACCGTTAGCTCGCGCACGCGCGAAGTCGCGAAGGTGACCGAGCGAAGGGGTATGACTTTCGGGTGCCATCTGAGATCCAATCGTTGATGCGGGGCTTCGACGCAACGCACTAACGCACGCGGGATACGATTGGATCGCTGATGAACCATCGCACCACGGGCCTGAAGTAGTTGTCGCTACTTCAGGCCCGCCATCTTTGTCTTTTTCGACAAGCCTTGTAGTGGTAAGCATAAATGCTTGGGCTTGTGTCCGCAACGGCATAGAGTTGCTTTCTATGACAACCTCCGTAACGTCCATGACGCAAGAAGAGGCCTTTGGTCGAGCCGTGGCCTTCTGGCGGGGTCAGCGAGAGCTCAGTCAGCGCCAACTAGCGGATCGCCTGACAGTCCGAGGCATGAAGCTGGACGCGCCGGCGGTTTCGCGCATCGAGTCCGGCGCGCGCTCGGTTCGCCTGACGGAAGCCATGCTTATCGCAGAAGTGATGGATCTCGAGCTTGATGCGTTAGTCGGCTTCGCGCTCTCACCGCCACAGCAACTGCATCGCCTACGACGTGCTGCCGACTCCGCGATGAACGAACTCGAACCGTTTTTGCAGCGCTGGCTCAATCGCCTAGCGATGGTGCGCGAGTTTCTCGTGGAACACCCCGACTTGCTCGCCAATCTGCCCGATGCAGAGGGCGACATTCGCCCCGATCAACCAGACGAGTACTTTGACTGGGTGCAACAGCGACTCGGCAAGCTGGCTGTCTCTGCACTACCTGAGGACAAGAAGCGCGCGCGTGTCGATAACGAGATGATCGTCATCGTCGAGAGCGAACAAGAGCGTTCGGACCTGGTTGAGCTTGCCGCTGAGTACGCGCGGGCACAGGTGCTCCTCTGGACCGAAGTGCCAGAGCAGCCTTCGAGCACTGGTACTGACTAGCGCTTATGCGAAAGATGGGTCGCGCTCAAGGGAACGATTGCCTCTCGGAACGCGTACTCGTCGATGTCCGCTCTTGTCAGTCGAAATCCGGTTAGCGAGTTCGAGTCCGCTCGTCCAAGCTAGAGCGGAGCGGGGTGTAGAGCAGGCTTGCGCTCGAAGCCTGTAGAGCGGAGCGAGGTCCAGAACTGCCATATGAGGGCGCGCCAATATGCTGGTGGGGCGTGACTGGCTCGGGTATGTCGGGGTCGGAGCGATTTCCTTGACCGAAGGTGGCCCGGTGGCAAAGACACGACGATTCGCGAACTGCGCTGGAGCTGGGACATCGTGAAAGCGATCCTCGCCTGAGGTCAGCGATGTCAGCCTCGATAAGCCGCGCCGACTTTCTGCGGCAGTATGGACAGGCCTTGCGTCGGGGCGAGGCGGCTTCGTTCGTTGGTGCAGGACTCAGCCGTGGCGCGGGGTTCGTGGACTGGAAGGGTCTCTTAGAGGAGTTCGCGTCGGATCTCAAACTCGATCTGGATGTCGAGCAGGACCTCACCGTTGTCGCCCAGTACCACCTGAACCGGGAGCCCGCGCGGAGCCGGCTGCGACTCCATGCCAAGCTCGTGGAGGAGTTCTCAAAGTCGGGGACCTCGGCGGCGCACGATGCCTTGGCCAAGCTGCCGATCGATCTCGTCTGGACGTCCAACTACGACACCCTCGTTGAGGACTCGTTCCGCGCGGCTGGCCGAACCGTCCGCGTCAAGAACAGCTCCGCCAAGCTGATCGAGGCTGGTTCGAAAGCCGCGACGACGGTCTTCAAACTTCACGGAGATCTCGAAGACCCCAAAACGATAGTTATCACTCGCGATGACTATCGGACCTACACGCGGAATTTTCCTGGGTTCCGGGACCGCCTGCGCGCGGACCTATCTGAGAGAACCTTCCTCTTTCTCGGATTCAGCTTTACGGATCCGCACCTCGACCTCATTCTGAACGAGCTTCGGTTGGCGTTCGGTGACTCGAAGCGCGAGCACTTCGTCGTAATGCGGAGAGAGCCACTGGGGCGACGAGGCACCAAGCGTTACGGCTACGCGAGGAACCGCCAAATGTTGAAGGTCGAGGACCTCGCAACCTTCGGCATCCGAACCCTTCTCGTTGACGCTTTCGACGAGGTCCCAAGTCTGTTGCTCGATCTCGATCGACAGTTGCGGCGCACGCGCGTCTTCATCTCTGGCGCCGCAGATGATTTCGAACCACGAGGTCAGCGTTGGCTTGAGGGCGCTGCTCGGGAGCTCGGCCGCCAGCTCATCGCCGACGGATACGACATCATTTCCGGGTTCGGGAAGGGCATCGGCCCGCACCTCCTGAGCGGTGCGCTGGAACAGTTGTACTCCGAGGGAGCAACGAACATTGACCGACGGCTGATCCTGAAGCCCTTTCCTTACAGCTCTCCGCGACGAGATCTATACACGAAGTATCGGACGGACCTACTTGCCAGCGCTGGCTTCGCGATCTTCATCGCCGGCAACAAGGTCGCATCGGATGGCTCCACGACTGTGCCCTCCGACGGCGTCCACGAGGAGTTCCGGCTCGCGCTTGAGGGTGGTGCGATCCCGCTCCCGATTGGCAGCACGGGCTGGGTAGCCGAGGAGCTTTGGCCGCAAGTGAAGGGGGACTGGCAGAGCCTCATGTCAGCGACGGCCAGCAAGCGCGACTTCAATATCCTGAATCGCAGGAGCACGACCGTCCCAGAGATACTGGAGGCGCTGGCTCGCCTCATGACTGCAAACCGCACCGCGTAACTGATCACCTACGGAGTACACGGATGGCACGTCGAGTCTTCTTCAGCTTCCACTTTCAACGCGACATTTTCCGGGCGAATGTTGTTCGCAACAGTTGGGTTACTCGCGATCGTGAGGCCGCCGGATTCTTCGATGCATCTCTGTGGGAGGAAGCGCAGACCAAGGGCGATGCAGCGGTCCGGGCAATCATCGCCGCGGGATTGAGGAATACGTCCGTCACCGTGGTCTTGATCGGGAAGGAAACGGCGTCTCGCCCATACGTGAAGTACGAGATCGAACAGTCCATTGCGCGCGGCAACGGATTGCTCGGCATCCGGATCGAGAAGATCAAGGACATTCGAGGCAACGTCGACGACGCTGGTCCGAACCCGCTGCCCGCTGGATACCCCATGTACCTATGGAACAAGGACGATGGGTATACAAACCTTGGCGTTTGGGTTGAGCGAGCGGCGAAGGCTGCTGGGAAGTAGCTCGTCGCGCGGCCGCCTATGAGTCCCCTCGCCGTGGTGCGCTGCGCGACGACAGTGGACTCGCTTTCAGCGCCCAGATGTGGACTAGCGCACGCGCCATGAACTGCCGCCGCGCGCTGCGACGAGCTCGGACAGGGACTTCTGCAGGGTTACAGGACCCATCCGCTTGGTGACGATTGGAGCGGACAACGAAGACCAGTCGGGTTTTTCGATCTGTGGATAAATGTCCAGATACTCCTGACCGAGTCGCTGTCCCTCGTACTCGACGAGCGGCATAATGGCGATCGCTTCTTGGCCTTTTCGGCCGTCGAAGTATCCGAGCTCCCACGGCATCCACTTCGAAGTGGCTGCGGCATTCGTCGCCGCATACACCATAGACGCGCACTGCCTCATACGCTCGCGCAGCGTTCGTGCCGATGCGGCCGTCACGCGGCTACGGTCCAGTTGCGGGTCGTCGATCCAATCCACGTACGCCGTCTGGGACTGCCCCGAGTTTGGTTGACGTCTGATCTGTGAGGATTCGTCCTCGCTGGAAGGATGTCCCTGTGGCAAAGCCGTATCCCAAGGAGTTCCGAGACGACGTCGTGGCGGTGGCCCGACAGGGCCAGACGCCGCTGTCGCAGATCGCGAAGGACTTCGGTGTCTCCGAAGGGTCCTTGTCGAACTGGATGAAGCAAGCAGACATCGAGGACGGACGACGTCCCGGTCTCACCGGCGCCGACCAGACGGAGCTGCGCGAGGCGAAGAAGCGCATACGTCTGCTCGAGCAGGAGAACGAGGTGCTCCGCCGTGCGGCGGCGTATCTGTCGCAGGCGAACTTGCCGGGAAAATAGTCTTCCCGCTCGTCCGTGAGATGGCCGCGGCCGGCGCTCCGATCAGGGTGCCGGTCGTGGTGGCGTGCAGGGTTCTGGGCTTATCGACCCAGGGGTACTACAAGTGGCTGAAGGCCCCGATCTCCCAGCGGGACTGGGACGATGCTCACCTCATCGACGTCCTTTACGAGGCTCACCGCGATGATGCGACCCTCGGCTACAGATTCCTCACCGATGAACTGTCCGACGAGTACGGCATCACCGTCGGCGAGAACCGCGTGCATCGGCTCTGCCGCATCGCTGGAATCACCGCCAGCCATCACAAGAAGCGTTCCAAGCCCGGCTCCACCGGGCCTGCCCCGCATGATGACCTCCTCGCGGTCGTCGACGAGCACGGCGTCGTCCGGCATGAGTTCGCCGCCGATGCCCCGAACAAGGTCTGGCTCTGGGACATCTCCGAGCACCCCACTCGTGAGGGCAAGCTCTACATCTGCGCGATCAAGGACGTCTGCAGCAACAAGATCGTCGGCTACTCGATCGACTCGCGCATGAAGGGATCGCTGGCGCGGTCGGCGCTGCGCAACGCGATCGCTCTGCGGCAGCCGGTCGGCACGATCTGCCATTCGGACAGAGGTGGCCAGTTTCGCGCGAAGAGGACCCAACGGCTGCTCGAGAACAACGGGCTGGTCGGGTCGATGGGGCGCTCCTACGGCGCGGGCGACAACGCCAGCATGGAGAGCTTCTTCGCGCTCCTGCAGAAGAACGTCCTCAACACGCGCCGCTGGGAGACGCGGCAGGAACTCCGCCTCGCGATCGTCACCTGGATCGAGACGAAGTACAACCGCCGCCGCCGTCAACGAGGCCTCGGAAAGCTCACACCCGTCGAGTTTGAGATGATCTACAGAACCGCAGAAGCGGCCTGAACACCCCGACCCCTACCCGTCAACCAAAGTAGGGGCAGTCCCTCTTGCCGGAACGCTGCAACAACTCCCGAACCCCGAGGATAAGGTCGGCGTCCGCGAAACTATGACTCAGGAAGATGTCGAAGTTCCCAGGCTGTTGCGCGGAGTGTCGGAGGACGTCACGGGATGTCGCGGATTGGCGAAACGCTTGCTCGCGCCCGATTCGTTGCACTTCTCGAATGGTGTACTGAGTCATGTGTCTCCTGGGTCATGGTGCGGAGGCTCCAGCGAAGAGCTTCGAAGTCTGACCGCTCTGCCAAATCGTCGCAGGGGAATGCTCTCCCGCGAGCGACCGGCAGGCGGTTCGTGCGGATTCTTCGATGTGTCGCAGGCCGCCGCTAGCCTGAGCATGCGCCAAGAGGCGGCATATAGAAGGGGCGAAATGGCTAAGTCAGTGTTCTACAGCTTCCACTACGACAACGATGCGTGGCGGGTACAGCAGATCATCAATATGGGTGCAGTGGAGGGGCAGCCGCTGCTCAACTCTCAGGAGTGGGAAGCGGTGAAGGCGAAGGGCAAGGCCGCGATCGAGAAGTGGATCGACGATCAGATGGCATACAAGAAGGCCGTAATCGTGCTGATCGGATCCGAGACGGCCGATCGCCCGTGGGTGGACTATGAGATCCGCAAGGCATGGAACGCGAAGAAGCCGATCATCGGCGTCCGCATTCACGGGCTTGCCGATTCCTCCGGAAACACCGACTCTGCGGGCGCCAATCCGTTCGCGAACGTCTCATTGAAGGACGGGACGAAGATCTCCGACTACGTGAAGGTCATCAAACCCAGCGGATCAACCAGCAAAGATGTGCACGCCGACATCAAGGCGAACCTTTCGGGCTGGGTCGACCAGGCTTACGCCCGCTCATGAACGCGGCCGGCGGGGACGAGGACTGCCCGTTCTGCGAGATCGTCGAACGTGATGCTCCGGACGCTCGCGAAGTGTACCGGGATGAGCATACGGTGGCCTTCTTCCCCACCGAGCCCGCTGTGTTGGGCCACACGATGGTCATCCCTCGCGCTCATGTGCCCGACATCTGGCATCTCGCCGATGCCCAGGCCGCGCAGCTCAGCCTGACCACGCTACGAATCGCGACCGCGATCCGCGACAGTTTGAACCCGGACGGATTGAACGTCATTCAATCCAACGGCAGGGCCGCCAGTCAGAGCGTGATGCACTTGCACATTCATCTGGTGCCGCGCAACGAGGGCGATCGTATCGGGCGGATTTGGCCGCCGGAGAGCAACTACAGCGAGGCGCAGAAAGACGACGCTTGGGAGGTGCTGCGGGCTGCGTGTCGAACTATCGGCAGTGCAACCACACAAGCAGAGCAACGCCAACGAGCAAGATGATGCCGTAATAGTCGCGCACGGACCACGACCACACCACTTTGCCCCATCGGATGGACTCGCATTCGGAACGGGCGAGCGTCCCGCAGTATCTTGTCGCGTTCATTTCGTAGATCTCGACGGTGCCAAGTCGAGCAGCATCGAACAGCAGCCGATACTTGCGTTCTTCCCGGAAGTAGCGAGCGTCGACGGTAGCGAACGACAGCACCGCGAACATTCCTAGCAGTGCCACCACGGTCGACGAGTTCGTGCCGGCGTATCCGTAAGCAGCTGTGGCTATGGTCAACGCCCATCCCTTAGCTACGGCCGAAGCCGAAGACATCCGCCCGACCGCTGTCTGGATGAAGTCCAGGTGCTGGCGCCGAGCGTCGGAATACTGCACCGGATCGTGATCCGTCACCCCTGCCTCCACCTCGTCGTGGCATCAGCATATAGATGCATCCGGCTGGGTAAGAACACCTGACGTCCCATCACCGGCATGCGGAGGATCCTCCTTCAGCTCACGCAGAGGGGGTTTGCATCGAGGGGCTCGCGCGCATCAGCGCCTGTCAGTCGTTGATGCCGAAAACGCGCAGCAACGGCACGCGGGGGATCATCCGCCGCGGGCCCAGCTGGATCGTGGGGATAGTCCCGCTCTCGATGCCGAGCTTGATCGTGCGGTAGTCGACGCCGACGAGTTTCGCAGCATCCTTCATAGTCAGCGCGAGTGAGGTGGATGACGTACTCATGACATTCTCCTTCGGTGGGCAGCTAATGACATCACTTGCTCACGCACTGTACACCCATGAATGTCCGATGTCATCGCTTGCTCAGAGTCGGGCGAACTGGCACACTCGCAACATGCCCGAACTTGCCATCGAACAGGTCGACGCGGAGATCATCGACGCGGGGGACGGCATCCACGTTCCACGCTCGTGGCGCGCGGTCGTCACGGGTCTCCCCGGGATTCCGGGCGCGGTCCATGCGCGCATCGTGTACGACCCGACATTGCGGCGTGCGGCGGCTGAGTCGGTTCGCGTCGACCGCGACGGGCTGGGGGATGAGGTGACCACGACGCTGCTGCGCGACATCCGCGTGCAGGCGATCGTGCAATGGGCTGCGGGTCGCGTCGTTCGCATCGAGCGTGACGGGGGAGACCCTGAATCGTATAGCGGGTACATCGGGCGCCTCCGCAGGGAGGAAGGGCGCTCCGAGGAGCAGAACCTGCGTGAGGCGGTCAGACTGTATCGACTTGGGTCGGTGATCAATGACGGACCGCTGAAGCTCGTCTCCGAGGAGCTCGGTGTCAGTATCAGCACGGCGACGCGAATGATGAATCGTGCCCGGGTCGCCGGCCTTGTGGACGAGGAGACCGGTCGCGAGGTCTACGTCCAGGCTCGCGAACAGCAACTTCGCGAGCAGGCCACGGGACCCGTCGCTGGCCCAGGGTCATCAGGTCCGTCGGTCGACCGCTGATCATCGCGTTCGCGACGCTTCATCAGCATGCCCGCTGGCGTCGGAGCGACTGCGCGGGCAATCGGCCGATTCTCACTATTGGCGGCATGAGTACCCAAGTGTTGATCAATGTGCTCAGACTTCGCGGCGTCCACGGATGCGGGCAAAAGTGAGTCTCCCGAGTGCCTGATCTAGGCCCGGAAACCCGCGGGTTTCTTGCCCGCAATTTGCCCGCATCCCATCTGAAGCTAGGTGTTTTTGCATGTTCCGCGATGCAGTCGAAGTCTCGAAAACCCGCGTAATTCCGCGGAAGTTGCCGGTAGATGTCGCTATTGAAAACGCGCTGATTCGGATTCGAGTCCCTCCAGGGGCCACAGTATCTTTTGCCGCTGACCAGGTCAGACCACGCAGGAGTTTTTTTGCGCGTTGTTCGCCCGCACCCCTCTTTGCCAGGCATTCGAGTGTCAACCATCAGTGACTCTGCCTCCTCTTCCGCTTGCAGCGGCACTTTCCGCCGGGACGGCGCCGCCGCTGCTTATGCTTGCACCGCTTCGGGAGTGACTTCTGCCTCAGCTCGCGCGTCTTCCCCTCGCGCGGACCAGACCCGAGCACGCAGGCCGGCTCACGGTCGTCTCTACACTGGACGAGTGACCATCCCCGACGTCAACGCCCTCCTCAGCCAGCGGTACGGGGCAAGCGCTCCCGTGCTGGAGGACCCTGCCATCGTCTCCTCGGAGCCGCTCGGCCTGCTTCTTCGGCACCGCTCGGTGCGCGCGTTCACGCGCGAAGAAGTCTCGGACGAGCACGTCACGGCGATCATCGCGGCGGCGCAGTCCGCCGCCAGCTCGTCGAACAACCAGTCATGGAGCGTGGTGGAAGTCCGCGACCCCGACAGGCTTCATCGCCTCGTTACAGAGGCAGGAGGCAGCGAGCTCCTCGCCGATGCGCCCGTCGTGCTGCTGTTCGTCGCGGATTGGTCGCGGGCATCCGACATCGCACGCTGGCACGATGAGCCTGCGCATGCCGCCTCGTACCTGGAGAGCACTCTCGTTGGGTTCGTCGACGCGGGCATCGCGGCGCAGAGCGCTGTGGTGGCCGCCGAGGCGCTCGGGCTCGGCACCGTCTATCTCGGGTCGCTGCGCAACCACCCCGAGGTCGCCGCGGCCGAGATCGGGCTTCCGCAGGGTGCGGCCGTCGCCTTCGGCGTGGCGATCGGATGGCCCGACCCGGCTGACCAGGCGGGCATCAAGCCGCGGCTGCCGCAGAACGCCGTCCGATCGCGGGAACGGTACCGGCCCATCGCACGCGAGGACGTCGAAGCGTACGAGGGTGAGCTCGCGGCGTACAACGCCTCGCAGGGTCGCGCCGGCAACTGGACCAGGCAGGTCGTCGCGCGCGTCCGCGACGTCCAGGGCCTCCACGGCCGCGAGAACGCTCGCGCCGCCCTCGAGCAGCGCGGCCTGCCCTCCCGTTAGAGGAGGAGAGGGCGGTATCCAGCGTTCCCGCCCGATAGGCGGAAGAGCGATCTGCAGGACCCGCGCGGCGGTCGGGCGGGCAGTCCCGCCCACCTGCGGCGAGATCAGCTCCCGCCGCACCGCAGCGGCGCTCCACCGTCCCAGCATGGCGCCCGCGGCGGTGTCCGTGATGTGGTGCTGGCCGCGGTAGACCCGCGAGAACGCGATCGCTCCGGGAATTCCGTACCGAAGGACAGGGCCGAGGAGCCGCGTGCCCCGGGCGCCGTGGCGATCGAGCAGGTCGGCGAGCGTGCCGTGGAGCGCGAAGGCTACTGCCGTGAGCGCGACGTCCGGCCACACGTTGGCGCTCAGGTGGTGGCGATTCGGTCCGAATCACTTCGCGTGGCGGACTCTCGCCCTCGTCGATAGCCCGGGGACGTATGCGTTCTCGCTGGTCGGTATTCTCCGAGTATGACTACGACCATCAAAGTCAGCGGCGAACTCCGCGACCGGCTCAAGGAGCAAGCCGCCCGTGACGGGCGCACGCTCGGGGCGCACCTCGCGCATCTCGCAGATGCCGAGGACAGGCGATGGCGTCTTCACTCGCTGAAGTCCTCGATCGACACGTCGACGAGCGAGGATGCAGAGTCGTACTCTGCGGAGACTGAAGACTGGGAGCGCACCGAACTGTCCGACGCTTCGTGACGACCGCCGACCTCGCCCCGGGGGTCATAGCCTGGGCGGCACCCGAGCCTGTCCGCGGCAGAGAGCAAGGTGTTACTCGATCTCTGGCCATCGGTCTGTGGCGACATCGCGATTTGAAGGCCATTGGAGCATATTGCTCCTGTGAACGTCGTTCGGGCGTTCCTATAGAGTAATGTGCTCATTTGACGGCAAGTGTCTGAGGGCCTCCTTTGAGCGCCGGAGTGACACCTCCACGGATGTCCCATAGGTCCGATTTACCGGGGATTATTGCCCGCATTTTTCCCGCGAACTGGTTGCCGCAACCTGCTTTCCGGCGTCGCGCGATGTTGCTTGAGTCCTCGAAATGCCGTGTAATTCCGGGGTTTTTCAGGTTCAGGGCTGATTGAGCATTATGCTCAGTCGTGTTCGACTCCCTCCAGGGCAGTGCAGTTGTGGTGACCGTTGTTTAGCCAGGCTCGCGTCTGCGTGCCGGACAGCTGCGGGGCTCAGCCTGGCACTCGCGTTGGGGAGCCCCCGAATCGCTCTCGTCCATTGGGGAACGCCTCTCCTCTAGTCCAGTACGCGCGCCACGACGGCACGCACTTCGTCCGTCTCAGCGGGGGCGAAGTGCTCAGCGACGGCGCCGAGGAGCACCGCAACTCCCGCGGCTCCGGGATCAACGTGTCCGAGTGCGCGATCTCCGACGTAACTCGCGCGACCGCGCGCGGCTTGCATTTCCGAGGTGGCAGTCGCCCCCGAAGCCGTGGCTACCACGACAGTGAGCAGTCCGCCATCGGAATCCTCGACAGGCACCAACGCGTCGAGCAAGGTTCGGTCTCCACGCTCCGCACCACCGAGTCTGTGAATCGAGTCGCTCGCTTGGAGGACTGCGCGGCGGGTCGCCGAAGCATAGTCGTCGGGCGAGTCCGCACGTCCCAGTTCCACCCTGAGGTGCAGGAACAGCAGGCCGAGGAGGGGACCACTCGAGCCTCCGACATGATCCATGAAGGCATCGCGCAAGGCGTCAAGACCGCTCGTGTCGCTGTCGTCGGCTGCGTGTGAGACTGCCCAGCGGACGCCGGCCAACAAGTTGTCCCCGAAATCGCCGTCACCCGTCGCCTGGTCGAGCGCCGTCAACCGTTCATGCGCTGCGGTCACCCGCGCCAGAGTCACGCGAAGCAACGGGTTATCGAGGCCGCTACCTCTTTCGGTTGGGCGCAGGCTCGGCGCGGGCGGTATCCAGCGGCTCATGCGGGGCATAGCAGGAGTGGCCGTCTCTGTCAGCCACCAGCGCATGCGCTCGTCGTCGCTGCTTGTGAACGTGATGGAGAACCCACGCATGTCCAGCGCAGACGCGAGAGTCCCCACCGCGACGCTGTCGACCGTGATTTTCTCGTCCATCAGGCGCGCACACAGGAGTTGGTTGACCGAGTGCAACTCGAGGGCGGTCGTTCCACCCAGCCCGTTGACAAGCACGATAACCCGCTCTGGACGACGGGGGAATGCGGAAAGAACATCGTGCATCATCCGTTCGACAAGGTCGTCCAGAGTAGGTCGCGCGACGGTCTGCCGAGCTCGTTCGCCGTGAATGCCGACGCCGTACTCCACCTCGTGGGGCGAGATCTCGAAGGCAGGCTCACCCGTGCTCGTAGACGTGAGCGCGGTGGAGGCGACAGCCACGCTACGGCTGCTGTCGATGATCGCGTCGCCATGCCGTTTCAGTTCCGCGAGGGACAATCCTTCGTCGGCCGCCGCCCCGAGCAACTTTTCGACGACGACCGTCGCACCCGTACCGCGTCGCCCGGTGCGAGTGTGTGCACTGTCCGTTGCTACGTCGTCGTCCACGACGATCCGTTCTACAGATATTCCCTCGGCGCGAAGCCGCTCCATGGCTGCACCGAAGTTGATGAGATCACCGGTGTAGTTCTTGACGATGTGCAGCACGCCGTCGCTCTTTGCGACGTATCGGCTCGCGGCGTAGACCTGTCCCGCATGCGGACTGGCGAAGACGCGCCCCGGCACCGCAGCATCTAGACAGCCTTGTCCGACGAATCCGGCGTGCATCGGCTCGTGCCCGGATCCGCCCCCGGAAACAAGGCCGACGCGGCGGTTTGGAAGCGGGGCTCTCGCCGCAACGAAGGACGGTTCGTCGTGATAGACGACCATGTCGCCATGCGCTGCGCACATGCTGACGAGCGCGCCGGGGACCGGGTCTGCGGGGATGAACATGTGCGACATTGCAGGTCTCCTCAGGCGCGTCGACGTGGCCTCTGCTGGCCGACGTTACCAACAGAGGCGCGTGTTGAGGCATTCGAATCACGCATACTCTGCATGCGAAGATTGCGCTATGCGAATGCGCAAAGCGTTGGCAGTCTGGGCATTCGGACCACAACGAACCGTGGTCGCTATGGCGAGAACGAAGGAGTTTCACAATGCCCGTTGGTTACCGAGGAGTTATCCCGCCCATCGTCACCCCCTTCCACGAGGACGGTTCGGTCGACGAGCAGGCGCTCCGGGACGAAGTCGACTTCCATCTCTCGGTGGGCGTCAACGGACTCTGCGTCACGGGAACGTCGGGTGAAGGCCATGCACTCAACAAGGAGGACTCAGCCGAGATTGCGCGGATCGCTGTCGACCAAGTCGCCGATCGTGTGCCGGTGATCGCCGGAATCATCCAGAACTCCACGTCGACATCGGTTGAGTACGCCGAAGCGATCGCCGAGACCGGTGTTCACGGCCTGCAGATCACGCCCGTTCACTACCTTTTCAAGCCCGGCACCGACGAAACCGTCTACCACTACCGGACGCTCGCCGACTGCGTAGGACTGCCCCTCGTCATTTACAACGTCGTGCCGTGGTCGATGGTCGAGGTGCCGGCGCTTCTCGAACTCACTCGCGAGGTGCCTGAGGTCGTCTCGGTCAAGCAGAGCGGGGGAGACCTGCACAAGGTGGCGGACCTGCTGTGGGCGCTGCCCGAACAGACGACGATTCTGAGTGCAGTAGATGACCTGCTCTACCCTGCTTTCACGATCGGCGCGCATGGCTCGGTCTCCGGAACGTCCTCAATCGCTCCGCAGCTCGTCATCCAACTGTGGGAGGCCGTGCAGAACGAGGACCACGCCACCGCCCGCGACATTCACCGGCGCCTTCTCCCGCTGTGGCGCGCGGTCGAGGGATCGAACATGAACGCCCTCATGAAGGAAGCCATCACTCTGCAGGGGCGCAAGGGCGGATACGCGCGACGCCCGATCAACCCGGTGACTCCCGCGCAACGCGAGCGGCTCAAGGAGGCCGTCCAACTGGCCGGCCTGCTCGACCCCGCCCTGGCCTGACTGCGGTCTCCTCGCTCGAAGACAGGCACGAACGACCCGAAGACAGTCACGAACGATAGGAAGGTAGAAGGACATATGAACACGCGTACAAAGATGTGCGGCGCTGTCGGCTCCGTCGCTGTGGTCGCGTTGGCGCTCACAGGATGCGGCACCAATGACGCAGGGGACGGTGCCGAGGCGACGGTGGACATCAGATTCGGTCACCTCTATGAGACGACGCATCCGTTCCACGAATGCGGAGCGCAGCCCTTCGCCGAGGCGATCAACGGATCAGACCTCGGGTTGAAGGTCTCGATCTATCCAGCCAGTCAGCTGGGCAACGAGCAAGAGCTGGTGCAGTCCATCGCCTCCGGTGACATCGACATCGCTCTGGGCGGGCCCGGAGCAGTTGCCAACTGGTACGAGCCGATCAGCGTGCTCGATGCGGCATACGTCGTGGATGACTGGGATCACATGAAGCGCGTGTGGGACAGCGAGATCGGCGACGAGTTCCGTACCGGTCTCGAGGAGTCCGGCATCGTGCCGCTCGATCTTTGGCTCTACGGATCGCGCCATCTCACCACCGGCGACAAGCCGATCCACTCGCCCAGCGACCTCGCCGGGTTGAAGATTCGTGCGATCGACACCCCGATCAGCCTCGCGAACGCGACGGCGCTGGGATCGAGCCCGGTCCCCGTTGCCTTCGACGAATTGTACATCGCGCTGTCTCAGGGCGTCGTCGACGGTCAGGAGAACCCGATCCCGACGATCGACTCGCTGAAGCTCTTCGAGGTTCAGGGATATCTGAACCTCACCGGCCATCTCCTGCAGTCGACGGTGATGCTCGCTTCGACGGGGCTCATGGAGAAGCTCAACGACGACCAGCGTGCCGCGATTCACGACGAGATGGTTGCTGCCGGGGATCGTGTGCGCGAATGCGTCGAGACGATCGAGACCGATCGTTTGGCCGAGTGGGAGGAATCAGGTGCGTGGACAGAAATCGTCCACCCCGAGGACATCGATCTCGAGGCCTTCAGGCAGAACGCGCAGAGCGAGTTGCCCTCTAAGTTCAGCGACACGTGGGGAGACCTCTACGAGCGTGTCCGAGCGATGGCGGACTGAACGCTCTCATCGCCGATGAATGAACGGTCGTCGGGGGATTCGCAAGGTTCCCCGGCGACCGGTCTCGAAGTGTAAAGGAGCACGACGATGACGGACTACGCGGGCCTTCCCCACGCAGATGGGAGATGGCGATTCGAGCGCTGGCTGATCCACGTCGAAAGATGGGGCACATATCTCTTTCTGATCATGGTGGTGGGACTTGTCATCCTGCAGGTCGCGACGCGCTACGCCCTGTCGAGCCCGCCCCTTTGGACGGAGGAGTTCGCCAGATACTCCCTCGTGTGGGTGACCTTTCTGGGCGCCGCATGGCTCGTCGCGATCAACGACCACATCACGGTTCATGGCGTCGACCTGCTCCTCGGTGCCCGCGGTAAAGCGGTCCTCGATGGTCTGGTCCAGCTCGTGCAGGCCGCCGTCGCGATCGTCATCGTCGTCAGCGCGCCGGACTTCTTGGAGCGCGTCTCGAAGCAGCACAGCGCGGCTGGCGCCCTCTCGATGGGCTGGGTCTACGGCAGTGTCGTCGTGGGCTTCTCGCTCATCGCGATCCACTCGGTCCTCGTCCTCGTGAAGGACTATCTTGCCGCGTCGGGACGCGGCGGGTTCGACCACTTGCACGCGCAGGGTGTCTATGAGGCGGAGGTGCTGCCATGACCGTCCTTCTCATGGTTCTTGGGCTTCTCGTCTGCCTGCTCGTCCTGCGCCTGCCGGTCTACCTCTCACTTCTGGTGCCCTCGATCGTCTACATTCTGCTCAGCGGCGGGAAGCTGTCCTTCTCGGTCCTCCTTCAGCAGTTGACGAGCGGCGTTGACAGTTTTGTCCTTCTCGCCGTGCCGATGTTCATCCTGATGGGAAATCTGTCCAACGCATCCGGGATCACCGACCGCATGTTCGACGCGGCGAAGGCCGCGCTCGGGCGTGTGCGCGGAAGCCTCGGATACGTCAACATCTTCGTGTCACTGGGCTTCTCGTGGATGAACGGCTCGGCGCTGGCTGATGTGGCCGGTACGGGCAAGATCGAGATACCGACGATGATCAAGAACGGATACGACAAGCGGTTCGCGGTCGGTCTGACTGGAGCGTCGGCGCTTATCGGCCCGATCATGCCTCCCAGCATCCCCGCTGTGATCTTCGCCCTGACGGCGGGTGTGTCGCTCGGGGGCATGCTGCTGGCGGGCATCGGGCCCGCGTTCCTGCTGACGGCGTCTCTGATCGTGTGGGTATGGGTGCTCATGCGCAAGCAGGAGCACCTCCGGCTCGCGCGAATTCCCACCCGACAAGTCGCGCTGCGTCTGCTCAAGTCGCTGCCGGCTCTTGCGACACCCGTCATCCTTGTCGGCGGAATCCTCGGCGGCTTCTTCACCCCGACAGAAGCTGCCGGGGTCGCGGTGATGTACGTGTTCATCCTCGGACTGGTGTACCGGGCGTTCACGATCGCGAAGCTCAAAGAGGTGCTGCGCTCGTCTGCACACGCAACGGCGGGCGTCATGATCATCATCGGCTCGGCGTCTCTGTTCGCCTGGATTCTCACGGTCGAGGGGGTTCAGGTGATCGTCGGCGATGCCCTTCAGACGATCGTGCACGAGCAGTGGCAGTTCCTGCTGATCGTCAACATCCTGCTCATCGTCGTCGGGACGGTGATGGAAACGACCTCGTTGATCCTCATCCTGGTTCCGATCCTGATGCCTCTTGCGTTGAGCTACGGTGTGGATCCCCTGCACTTCGGTGTCATCGTTGTCTTCAACCTCATGGTTGGCCTCCTGACACCACCGATGGGCCTGCTGTTGTTCCTTCTCAAGTCCGTCACGGGGATGAAGATGAAGGACGTCATCCTCGGGGTCGCGCAGTTCGCTGTCCCTATCTTTGTGTGCATGATGCTTCTCACGTTCGCGCCAGCGATATCGACGACGATCCCCAGACTTGTGGGACTTTGAGATGAGCAACTACCGTCTGCCGGCCGGGCGACTCGGAGTTCTCGGTACGGAGAGGTTGACGAGCTTCCTTGCGGTGATTGACCGCGGCGGTTTCAGTGCCGCGGCCGAGACGCTGATGAGATCGCAGTCCCGCGTCAGCATCCATGTGAGCGAACTCGAGACTGCGCTGGGAGCGCCGTTGATCGATCGAGCATCTCGGCCAGTCGTGCCCACCGATATCGGGCTGGTTTTCGCGACTCATGCGCGCAAAGCGTTGGATGAGTTGCGCATCGGCGCCGAGCACGTGGATGCTCTCCTCAACCTTGAGGAAGGAGAGGTGAGGGTCGGCAGCTATGGCAGTGCGAGCATCAGTTTCTTGCCTGGAGTGTTGCAGACCTTCGCCGCGAAGTATCCCGCCATCCACGTCGCGCTGCTCGAGTCGACCGCCGTCGAGGCCGAAGCGGCGCTCGCGAACCGCGTCGTGACCCTCGCGATCCGCACGCTCCATCCGCCGATCAAGACTGCCGGAGTCCGGCTGCGTCCACTGTGGAACGAGCGCCTCGTGCTGGTGCTGCCCGAGGATCACCCGGCGAAAGAGCGCATGACGCTGGCTGGGGTGCGGCGGCTGCTGCGCCGCGAGAAAGTCATCTCGGTGGGAGCGGGCCCCGGCGCTCCCGCTCTCGATGTGTCGAAGGATCTCGATACCGTGAAGCTCCTGCATGCTCTCGGAGTGCCGGTCGACCGCGTCGTGTACACGCTGCACCCCCAAGCGCTCATTTCAATGGTGCGTGTCGGCCTCGGCGTCGGGATCGTCAACAACCTCGCCGTGGAGTCGAGCGACCATCGGGGGATCGTCAGGGTGCCGCTCGATCTGCCTGAAGCACAACGTCAAGTGGGGCTCTGCTGGTATGAGGGGCATTACCACTCGATGGCCGACCGGATGCTCTTCGACGAGATCGTCAAGGCACCACCACCTGTAGGAACAGTCGCTCTCGGCGAGGCCGACAAGGATCTTCACCAGCTGAGAGGGAGCAGCAAGCAGGGAGGGGCCGACTCATGACCGGTGTGGAGCGTGAACCTCTTCGATGGGCCATCGTCGGCACGGGCACGATCGCCAACCGGATGGCGGCCGACCTGACCGGTGCTATGGACGCGCGCCACGTGGCCACACTCTCCCGAAACCTTGCGCGTGCCGAGGCCTTCAACCAGACGCACGGACTTGCAGGTGCGTTCGACGACGTCGACGAACTCATCGACGAGACACGGCCCGACATCGCGTACATTGCCACCCCTCATGCGCAGCACCCCGAGTCCGCGCGCGCGTTCATCCGTCGCGGGGTCGGCGTTCTGGTGGAGAAGCCGTTCACCTGCACCGCGGAAGCCACCGTCGATCTGTTCGAGCAGGCTCGGCGCGCCGATGTGTACGCGTGCGAGGCGATGTGGATGCTCTTCAACCCCGTTGTTCGGGCCCTGCTCGACGCCGTCTCGTCCGGCGAGATCGGCGACGTGCTGCGGGTGGAGACAGCCCAAGGCTTCGACTTCCCCTTCGACCCGACTTCGAGAGTATGGGATCCCGAACGCGGCGGCGGGGCGACGCTTGATCTCGGCTGCTATGCCGTCGCACTGCTGGTAGCGCTGCTCGGGCCCACGAGGGTTGACACCGTCGAAGCAGCCCTCGCGCCGAATGGACTCGATGCTTCTGCGGATGTGGTGCTGCGCTCCGAAGGGGGAGCGATCGCACAGGCGGTGTGGTCTTTCGAACGGGATCTCCGCGGGGAGGCCCGTGTGGTCGGTCAGAAGGGGCAAGCGGTGCTCGCGGCACCGTTCCAACGGGCAACACGACTCACCGTGAACGGCGCAGGCGGTGAGCGCACAGTGAGCGAACCACTCCGCGGGCTGGGCTTTGTGTCGATGATCGAGGCCGTCAGCCGGGATCTTCGCGCGGAGCGCACGCGAAGCGCTGTTGTGACGGAGGGAGCGAGCATTTCCGCCGCACACGTGCTCGATCAAGCGCTCGCGATCATCCATGCGAAGGAGACGGACCGATGAAGCTCGCGAATGCCGTGGACGGTGCCGACGTCGTCCTCGCGGTCGGACGCGGAAACGAAGTGATCTTCGTCGCCGAGGCGGCGGCCGCGCTGAAGGCTTGCGGTGTCGCCACGTCCACGGTTCCCACGAGCGTCGAAGACTGCGTCGCCGATGAGGCGGCGGGTGATGCGCTCGCCGAGCTTCTCGAACTCGTCCACCGCCAGGGCGCTGCGATGCATCGGCTGTGGCGAGCGGAGAGCGACGTCACATTCGTCGCACCCGTGCGTCGCCCGGGTCAGATCCTCTGCGTCGGGCTCAATTACCGTGATCATGCCGCCGAAGTCGGACTCGACGCCCCCGACCGTCCGCTGTACTTCGCCAAACTTCCTTCCGCGGTGACCGGACCTGGTGGCGAGATCGAGTTTCCGGCAGAGTCCATCCAACTCGACTATGAGGCCGAGCTCGCTGTCGTCATCGGCGCGACGGCGCACCGCGTCACCGCGAACGAGGCGCGAGCCCACATTGCCGGCTACACGATCTTCAATGATGTATCGGTGCGGGATGTCATGTTCGCCGATGGTCAGTGGACACGCGGGAAATCAGGCAACACTCACGCGCCGATGGGGCCGTATCTCGTCACTCGGGCGGCAATCGCAGACCCGCAGTCCCTGGCCGTGCGCACTACCGTCAACGGTGCAGTTCGACAGGAATCCACCACGGCGGAAATGATCGTCGGGGTCGATGCGCTCGTGGCTGATGCATCGCAGTGGTTTACGCTGCGGCCCGGCGACGTCATCGCCACGGGTACCCCGGCGGGAGTCGGACTGGCGCGGCAGCCTCCTGCCTACCTCGAGCCTGGAGATGTCGTCTCGGTATCGATCGACGGTCTCGGCACGCTCACGAACACTGTCGGACCGCGTCACAGTCATGCGACCCCGGCGGCCTCGAATATGGACGTTTCATGACAATCACGATGGAAAGAGGCAAATGATGGGTGCCCTTGACGGTTATGTTGCAGTGATCACCGGCGCGAGCTCGGGGGTGGGCGCCGCGAGTGCGCGTCATATCCTGCGGGAGGGCGGCCGAGTCGTCGCTGGCGCGCGTCGCGTCGAGCGAATCCGAGAGCTGCTGGACGGGCTCGACGGATGGACGGCGGTCGAGTGGGATGTGCGTGAGTCGGCTCATGCCGAACGGGCCATCGCAACCGCAGTAGCGGAGTACGGCAAGATCGACGGACTCATCGCCAGCGCCGGCATCGGCATGTACGGCGGCATTTTGGACCACACCGATGACGAACTGCAGGAGATGCTCGCCACCAACATTGCCGGCACCGTGTGGCCTGTCCGTTCAGCCGTGCGCGCAATGCGGGAACGCGGGAACGGCGGCGACGTTGTGATCATCAGCTCGGTGGCCGGGCTGCGTGGTCGGGGCAACGAAGCGGTCTATGCGGCGACGAAGCACGCCCAGGTCGGACTGGGTGGTGGACTCGACAAGGAACTGCACCGCGAGGGGATCCGCGTTTCGACGCTGTGCCCCGGGGGCATCGCAACAGAATTCGCCATGGGTGCTGGACGCACCGAGACATCGCCTGAATTGTCGGTGATGATGTCCGCGGATGAGGTCGCGGCGCAGGTGCTGTGGACGATCACCGCGCCGGCGAATATGCGCACGCTCATCCATTCGTTCCGAGGGCTGGGCGAAGAGGACTGAGTCGCGCGTCTCACCCGACGGGCCGATTCAGCGCCACCACAAACGGCGCCCACTTGCTCGCGTTGTTGAACCGGCGGTCTCCGATCTGGAACGGCGCTTCCGCCGCATAGGCCACCGCGCTGCCAGCCCCCGGAACCACGGCGTCCAATGCGCCCTGGACGGCGGGGACGCCGAACGACCGGAAGACGTGCGGATCCTTCAGATACCGCTCGGACAGCTCATCGACCGTGGCGAACGCGGCCTGCGAGATCTCCTTCGCGAGGCTGATCCCGTCGGCGACCGGGGCATCGATGGCGAGCAGGTACTGCCGGAACTCGGCGACATCACGGCGATCCCGGATGGCCTCGAGGCCCTCGTGGTAGGAACCGGACGGACCGAGAATATTGGGCACCTGCAGCGCCGCGAGCTGCGTCGCCGCTGAGCGCTTCGTCATGCCGAAGTACTGACTGTCGGCGAGTTCGCGCTCGAGTTCCTTGTTCAGGGCTTCCTGAGCGGGCGACCCGAAGATGACGTCGGTATGGCTGAGGCCCAGCTCGGCCACGACCCACAGGTCGCGCAGCGCGTTGTCGAGCCGCATCCCATTGCCCACCACCTCGGTCCGCCCGACATGCAGGTTGTGCGTGTGGTTGTCGATCGCGAATTCGCCGGTGGCAGGCCCGCACATCTCGGCCGAGATGTCGCTGAAGAGCTCGAAACTCGGGCCGTCCATCCACCCGTCCTGATCTGCCGCATCGAACTCAGTGAGCGCGGCGACAGCGGCTTCGATCGACGACGGGTCGTCGGTGAGGAAGTGGACATAGGGCAGGTCGCGCATATCCGCAGGGCAGAACTGCGGCGCGAGAAAGACGAGCTCGTCGTAGCAGAGGAGAAGCCCCAGCACGTTCTCGAGAACAGGGTTGGGGCTGCTGCCGTCGCGCTCATCCACCCGCGGTGCCGGATTGCGATAGTCGTAACCGAACGGACCCGCGAGTCCGATGAATGCCGCATTCTTCGCCACCGCCGAATGCTACAGCGTCTCGCGGATGCACCGGAATGCGCCTACTCCTCGACGTGGAGGCGGCCGTCGTCACTGCGGACATGCAAGGTGACCATGCCGCGGATGTCGCGCTCTGCGGTCTTGTCGGGGCCGCACGAGTTGGGGTTGGTCCTCTCCTCGGCAGCATCCGTTGCGGGTTGGTCGTCGAAACCGCAGTCGTCGGTGCGGGGGTGGGATGGGGCGGCTGTTTCGGCAGAATGCTGTTGCGACCCTTCGGCAGGCTCAGGGACCGGGGTTCGGTGCGCGCGAGACCCTTCGGCGGGCTCAGGGACCGGGGTTCGGTGTGCGGGTGACCCTTCGGCGGGTTCAGGGGCCGGGGTGCGGTGTGCGGGCGACCCTTCGGCAGGCTCAGGGACCGGTGGGTGAGGCTCAGGGACCGGTGGGTGGTGCTCAGGGACCGGTGGGTGGTGCTCAGGGAGCGGGGAGCAGGGGGCGCAGGAGCCGGTGCCGGACTCGTGCACGACGATGGAGTAGTCGTCGAGGGCATCCCAGCGCGCCTTCACAACGCGGCGCGAGGCGCCGTCGCCGATCGCGACGAGTTGACGCACGCCGAGCAGCGCATGGGCGGCATTGCGGCCGACGAGACGCTCGAAGACCATCGTGTTGCGCTCGCTGCGGGGGCGCGGCTCGTCGCTTCCGCCGTCCGGCGAGACCATACGCCCGACCTGCTGCTCCCGTCGCCCCGCCCGGCGGTAGTCGTCGTACACGAGCGCGAGCACGCTCGCCTCGTACGCGAACGGCGAGCACCGCACCTTCAGATACAGCGTCGTGGTGTTGTCGGCGCGATCGCGCACCTCGTAGACGCGCAGCTCGGCGGTGTCCGAGCCGAACGGCGTCCATTCGGTGTCGACGCGCGATGTCGGGGCGATCGGTCCCGCCGGCACACCGGACAGGGCGTCGCGGCCGTGCACGAGGATGTCATCGAGGTCGGGATCGTAGAAGATATCGACCTCGGGCGCCGTCAGGTCGATGTCGACCGCGACCCGCTGCTCGGGCTCGACGTTCTGCGACCGGTCGATCGAGTTGAACGAAACGCGGTGTCTGCCCTCGCTCGGAAGGGCGATGGGGGAGGAGTAGGTCATCGGTCCGACGCCGTCGACGCGATACTCCGTGCGCGCGACGCCCGAGATGTCATCGGTCGCGGTGAGCTGCACCGCGACCGGCGTGCGGTTCCAGCCCGCCCCGTTCGGCAGGGGAGAGACGCTCGCGGTCGTCGACGGGGGAGTCGTGTCGAGCGGCAGGATCCGTGCCTGCAGCTGCGGAGTGAGCTCGGGCTGCAGCGCCGAGACGGTCGGCGGTGCGTACCCACCCGAGCCGATCGCCCCGCCGCGCAGCCGCAGGATCTGCCAGTCGTTGCACGGCTCGAGCGACGTCTGTGAGCCGTCGTTGTTGGTGTCCATCGACAGGTTGATGTTGGTGGTGAGGCCGTCACCGTCCCAGTCGATCGGGGCGGCAGCATCCGCCACCTGCACGAACCCCGCCGGTGTCGCACCCGCCGCCGGAAGCCAGCGCGACGTGCCGTATCCGGCGGAACCGGGCCCGAGACCGACGGTCTCGTTGAGCGCGACCTCGTTGAGGATCGCGAGCGCGACGCTCGAGAAGTCGATGACGAACGCGCCACCCCGGCGGATGCCCGACATCTGCCAGAGGTAGTTCATGACGCTCGGGTAGTTCGCCTTGTTGTTCACCCCGTCGCTGCCGCCGTGATCGAGACCGAGCGCGTGACCGAGCTCGTGCATGAACGTGCCGGCCACATTCAGGTCGGTGATCGGCGGCGCGAACGTGCCGAGGCTCACGATGAAGTCCGACCCGGGGGTGTGGCGGGCGACGCCGCTGTTGCCGACCGAGCCGATCTGGTGGCATGCGACGGCGTAGCGGAAGATCGGGCCACGACCCGAGGTCAGATGCCCGCCGGCGCGGGCCTTGAGCTTGTCGAAGTCGGTCCAGTCGTAGTTGATGTTGCCCGCAGCATCCGGACTCGTGGTGCCCAACTGCGTGACGTGCCCCACCGACGCCGCCCGGCTGAGCGAGCCCCACGTCGCACCGTTCGTCGGATTCAGGATGCTGGTGGGCCCGGCATCCACGTGCAGGTTGATGCCGACCGCGCCATTGCGCGCGATGTACGGCGCGTTGGCGAACGCGTCGATCACAAGCCGGATCGCGGCATCGCTCGGGCGGTGCGAGTGGGTGGCGTCGTCCATCCAGTCGAGATGCACGAAGATATCGGGCTTGCCGACCGTCGCCCCCATCGCCGGCAGGTCGACGAACTGCGGACCTGACCCGTCGCCCGGATCGATCGTGGCGCCCGAGGTCTTCCACGAATCAGGGATGCCATCACCCGTCGTCGACGCATCGGCGACGACCCAGTGGGCTGTCGCGTCGTTGCCCGAGCCGCTGCCGGTGCGCGCCACGGTCAGCACGTCGGGACCGGACTGGTCGAAGTTGTTGCTGCCGATGTAGGGGTTGTCCCAGTGCAGGCGCACGAGACCGGTCGTGCCCGGGATGTCGAGCCGGTACCAGACCGTGCCCTCGGTTCCCGTCGCGACCCCATCGGACTCGGCGACCCACTGCGCCGTCGTGCCGGCCTCGATCCGCGGCGGGGGCGGCGAGCCCCAGACGCCGTGCTGCAGGCTCTCATGATCAAACACGAGAGCGATATCGAAATCGTTCTGGACCTTGATGGTCACGCTGCGTGCAGCCATGACTCCTCCTCGTGCTTGCGGCGCGAACGCCGTCGTCAAGGAAGAGGAGGGATGCGGGGTGGTGATACGCCCTTCGGGGGGCTCGGGGGCCGACCCTTCGGCAGGCTCAGGGACCGCGACCCTTCGGCGGGCTCGGGGGCCGCGACCCTTCGGCAGGCTCAGGGACCGGCCCGGGCTCAGGGACCGGACCACCGGGGGCGCTCACGCGGGCGGCGACGTGCACCGTAGCCGCCCGATGCGGTTACGCCCGGCGTCGCCGCCACATCAGCGCGGCGCCCGCGAGGATCGCGGCGAACGCCGCCGCGACCGTCCAGACCGCGATTCCCTGCGAGCCTGTCATGGGCAGATCGGCGTCGAAGGCGAGATCGTTCGTGAGGGTGAGTGCCGCCGTCGCGGCCGATTCGCCGGTCACCGTGAAGACGGCGACCGCACTGCCGTCCTCCGTGCTCACCGTGACGTTCTCGCTGTCTGCCGCCCAGTCGGCACCGGCCCAGCGGACGCGGTCGGCGAGGCCGGTCCTCCGCTCTTCGGCGCGCACCTCGGTGCCCAGCGGCAGGTCGACGACGACGACGGGCTGATCCGCCACCAGCTCGATGTCGCGCGACTGCTCCTCGCCGAGCAGGTCGGTCCAGGTCAGCGTCACGGGGAACGCCGTGCCGGTCGAGGCGCTCGCGCCGTCACCGGTCAGCGACTTGGTCAGCGTGACGCTGCCGAGCGAGGCCACGGCGGTGTTGACGAGCGAGACCTCGGCGACATCGGCCGCGCCGATCGTCACGACGACGCTGCCGTCGTCGCCGACGGCGACGCGCTCGCCACTCCACGCGGCATCCGCCCACGTGAAGCGTGCACTTTCGGGCAGAGCCACCTCGGTCAGCGACACCTCGGTGCCGTACGCGAGCTGCCGCGGGAACTGCGCGACCGTGCCGTCGGTCGGCACCGAGATCTCGGCGGACTGGGCGCCCTCGCCGTCGACCCACGTCGCGACGACCGTGACGGCGTCGGGCACGTCGGCGTCGTCGAGGAGGACACCGGCGACGCTCTTCGCGAGCGAGAACGTGCCGGGGGCCCACGTGGCCTCATTGACGACCGTCACCAGCGTGACGTCGTTCTGCTGGCCGGACACGGTCACCGTGGCCGACCCATCGCCGGCGTCTTCGACCGCATCGCCCGAGATGGTGATGCTGCCCCACACGACCGTGTCGATGCCGGGACGGGTCTGCTCGGTGATCGTCACGACGGTGCCGGCGGGAAGGACCACCCCCAGCTCGGTCGGCTCGACGGCGTTGATGGTCAGCTCTCGCGACTGCTCGACGCCGTCGGCGCCGGTCCAGGTCGCGATGACCGGGAACTCAGTCGCCGGGTCGACCTCGCCCGCCGCTTCACCGGCGATGCCCTTGAGCAGGCTGATGCCCGCGGTCGAGGTCGCGGCGTGGTTCTCGAGCGTCACCGTGGCGTCGGCGTCACGCCCGATGGTCACGCTCGCGGAGCGCCCGGCCACGGTCACGCCGGTTCCGGTCCACACCGGGGCGCCCCAGGCGATGCTGGAGCCGTCGGTGAGCGGCACCTCGGTGAGCTTCACCACGGTGCCGATCAGGAGGTTCGCGCCGAACGGCACGGGGGTGCCGTCGGTGGGGAGGGTCAGCGTCTTGGCGCGGAGCGCGCCCTCTTCCGTCCACGTGGCGATGACCCGCACCGAGTCCGGCACGGCCGGGTTGTCGGCCTGGTCGCCGGTGACCGTCTTCACGAGCGAGAACGTGCCCACCGTGCGCTCGACCGTGTTGGTGAGGGTGACGGATGCCGCTTCGGTGGCGTGCGCGGGCGTCACGGTGACGCTCTCCGGGCTGAACACGGGCGCGGACCACGTCAGGGTGTCGTCGTCGGTGGGGCGTGCCTCGGTGAAGGTGACCGTCGCGCCGATCGGCAGGTTCTCGAGCACGACCGGCTCGCCGACGGTCAGGTCGAGGGTGCGGTCGGGCTGGGCGGGAACGTTCGCGCCGAGCGTGCTGGTGTCGATCGACGCGGTGACGCGATAGGTGCGGCCGGCGTCGACGAGATCCGCCGCGCCGCCGTTCAGCGCCTTGACGATGCTCACCGAACCGAGCAGCGCCTCGTTGGTCAGGACGACCGAGACGTTGGTGCGCGGCGCGATCGTCGCGATCGCGGTCTTGCCGTCGGCGCTCACCGTGACGCCGGGCGCCTCGGCGAACACCGGGTCACCGAAGACGACGCCCGAGATGGTCGGGAACGTGGGCTCGGTGAGCTCGACCGTCCACCCGGTGCCGCGGGCGTTCAGGCCGCTCACCGGTGCACCGTCGAGCGGAACCCGCAGGTCGTACGCGTTCTGCACCGTGCCGGTGGGGTCGATCTCCTTGACGTGCACGGTGAAGGTCGCGTCGCGCGGGATGAGCGCGGCGCCCGGCGTCTCGGCCAGGGCCTTGTCGATGGCGACGGACCCGCGGGTCACGCCCTGGCCCGTGCCGCTGCCGGAATTGCTCTGGGTCGTGCTGGTCGAGAACTGGATGCCCGAACCCGACACCGCGTTGTCGTACCTCGTGCCCGGTGCATCCATGCCCCCGCTGGCGGTGCACGTCGTGTAGGTGATGACGTACTGGTATTCGCGGCTGAACCCGTCGCTCGTGCCGGTCGGGATCGGCAGGTTGACGGCCTTGATGTCGAGCGTGAGCTCGTTGCCGTCGAGCGACAGCGCGGTGACGCCGGTCAGGTTGGCGGTGGCGAGACCGCCGTTCTGGATCTGGTCACGGGCCTCGACGCGCAGGTTGAGACGCGTGGCCAGGCCCGCTGAGGGATCGCCGGCGGGGCAGATCGTGTGCGACGCGGCGAGCGTGTCGGTCAGGGTGAGGTAGCCGCCGAGGTCTTCGATCATCTCGCCCGGAATCGTGACCGACCAGTCGAGCGTCGTCTGCGGCATGTGCTGCACGCCGTCGATCGTCACGGCGGAGGTGTTGATGCGGCCGCTCTTGCCCTGGCTGCGGGCCGGCACGGTCGCCTCGGTGCCGGTGGCCTGCCCGTCGACGTCGACCCGGTTCGCGTACGCGGTGCCGCCCTCGGGCAGCTCATCGCTCGTGACGCAGGTCGTGTAGGTGAGGATGTAGCGGTAATCGGATGCGCGGAACTCGAGGTCGCCCGCGATGTCGAACCGCACCTGGAAGGCCTGCGCCGACGACGAGATCGTCGTCGCGGTGAGCAGGTCGGTGATGTTTCGCTGCAGCTGGCTGCTCGGACCGTAACGCTCGGTGATCTGGATGCCGCTGATCGTGCCGGCGCAGAGCTCGTGCCCGGCGCCGAGGGTCTCGGTCAGGGTGAAGCCGTTCTTGCCGACGAGCTGGTCACCCGGGATGACGACGGTCCACGCGATCGTGCTGTTGCGCGCGGTGCCGTTCTGCACGTTTCCGGACTTCGTGAGCGACTGCTGCCAGGGCAGGCTGGCGACCTCGCCGATCCCGATGCCGGCTTGTCCCCAGCCCTCGATCTGCGCCGAGTTGTCGTACGTCGTGCCGGCCGGGTCGATCTGCCCGCCGGGCGTGCAGGTGCGGTAGGTCACGCGGTAGGTGACGTTCGCGTCGAACGGGCCCGCGAGGGCGAGGCCGAACTGCGCGTCGCCGGGTTCGCCGTCGAGGGTCGCGATGCTCGTCACATCGACGACCGTGCCGCCGCGCACCGTCTCGACCTTCAGCCCGGTGGGCGTGCAGAGCACGTGCCCCGCGCCGAGGGTGTCGGTCAGGTGGGCGACCTCGTCGCCAGCAGCCACGAGGTTGGCGCCGGGGATGTCGACGGTCCAGGTCATCGACCAGTTGTTCTGGTTCATCACGCCGGACTTCGAGACCTCGCCGGGCAGGTCGATGCCGTCATCGATGCCGCCCCCGCCGGGCAGGTCGACCGAGACGGGCGCGCCGTTGAGGTCGAACACGACCTTCTCCTCGGTCGTTGCCCGCACCGCCTGGACCTCGAACTGCCACGTGCCCTTCACGAGCTCGGGAGCCTCGGTCACGGCGTCGGTCAGCACGCACGTCGCCGTGCCTGTGGCCGGATCCGTGAGGCAGTTGCCCCACACGACCGCGGCGCCGCTGTCGTCCGTGCCCATGAGCGGGAAGGGCACGCTCTGCGGGAACGAGAACTCGGGCGGCAGACCGATCGTGAAGACATCCCCGGCGTGCGGGTTCGCCGTCGTGGCATCCCACTCACCGGATACCGTCAGCGTGTCACCGACCGTCGCCTGCTCGCCGGCCGGCGCGATCGTGATGTTGCTGACCGTGATGTCGGCGTTCGGCGCAGCGTGTGCCGCGCTCGGCAGCGCGACGACCGACACGAGTGCCAAACCGAAGACACCGAGTGCGGCGAGCACGCGGTGCAGCAACGCGCGCACACCGCGCGAACGCAAAGGAGACGACGGGGACGAAGACATAGCTCTCCTCCAGGCGGTGCTGTCACGCATCAGCCGATCGAATCGTGCGCGTGATAGCCCCAGTTGTTGCGCCCCCACGCGATGCGACGTGGAGACATCGCAAACGTCCTAATAAAAGCAGTGCGCGGGAGCGCGAAAAAATTTGGCATTCCGCGTTCCGGACTGATACGACCCCGCCGTCGTCGGCTGCCCCCGCTACCGTGGACCCGTGCCTTTCGTGCTCGTGCTCACCGTCGCCCTCGCGGTGCTCGCCGTGCTGCAGATCGCGCTCATCCTCGGGGCGCCGATCGGCCGCTTCGCGTGGGGCGGACAGCACGAGGTCCTGCCCGCGCGCCTGCGCATCGGCAGCGCCGTGTCGATCCTCGTCTATGCGCTGATCGCCCTCATCGCGTGGGATCGGGTCGGCGCGATCGATGTGTTCCCCGCGCCGTTCTCCGAGATCGCGATGTGGGTGATCTTCGTCTACTTCGTGCTCGGCATCGCGGTCAACGCCATCTCACGCAGCAAACCGGAGCGCTACACGATGGCGCCGCTGTCGCTCGTGCTGGCCGTGCTGTCGTTCCTCATCGCGATGGGCTACGGCGTGCTCGCGATGGCGATCTGAGCCGTCACCCGGGGATCGGCCCGGTGAGCTTCTGGCTGATCTCGATGTCGACGCCGCCGTCTTCGAGTTCGGCCTCGAACTCCGCGCTGCCGTTGGTGCCGTCATTGCGGAAGTCGAGCTCGATGTCGTCGGCGCTTTCGTCCTGCTTGACGATGGCCCAGCCATCGCTGACATCGACGCTGCCGAGGGTGAGTGTCGAACCGTCGGTGTCGAAGGCGACCACGGCGGCGCTGCCCACCGGATAGGTGCCGCCTGCGCCCCGCGTGATCTTCAGCTCCTGGGAGATCTCCATGGTGCCTCGCTCGAGCTCGACCTCGAACTTCCACCTCGTGTTGTCGCGCGTGAAGTAGACCTCGATCTCGTCGGAATCCTCGTCGCTGATCCGCTGCTGCCACCCGTCGGCGGGGCGGACCTCGACCAGGGCGAGCGAGCCGTTCTGCAGCGAGAACTCGACCTCACCGGCGTCACCCACCTGCCACGTGCCGTCGCGCAGTTCGTCCACGGCGCCGGCGGTCGACGACGTGCCGGTCGATTCCGGCGTCGGGCTCGGCGCCGGATCCTGCGTCGCGGTCGAGCCGGTGGTCGCCGGCGGCGGCGTGCTCGCCGGGGCATCCGCCTGCCCGGCGCACCCGGCCACCAAAAGCCCCACGACCAGCAGGCCGCCTGCAGCCGACACGACGTTTCGCTTCATGTTCCTCGCCCTCCAGAGCATCCGCGGCGGTGTTCGGACATGCGCCACTCTGCCCCTGTGCGCCGCTTCCGCCAAGGCGGTTGACTTTCGCCGCGGTGGCGTCGATCCTGCGCGACGGGGTGCGGCGCGCTCACGACGGTGATCCGCGCACGACTGCGATGATCGAGCCGTGGCATCCGTCGTCTCGATCGTGACCCGCTCGGCTGCGCCCGCGGAGCGGCTCTTTGACATCTCGCTCAGCATCGACGAGCACCAGGCCTCGATGGCTGCGTCGGGCGAGACGGCGATCGCGGGCGTGACCAGTGGTGCGATCGGCGTGGGCGAGACGGTGACCTGGCGTGCGCGGCACTTCGGGATCTGGTTCACGATGACCTCGCGCATCACGAGTCTCGATCGCCCGCACCGGTTCGTCGACGAGCAGGTGCGCGGGCCGTTCCGCGCGTTCCGCCACGAGCACGTGTTCGAACAGGATGCCGCCGGCACGACCATGATCGACACGCTGACGATCGCGTCGCCGATCTTCGGGCGTCTTGCGGAGCGGCTGGTGCTCGTGCCGTACCTGCGCCGGCTGATCACGGCGCGGAACCGGCACCTGGTCGATGGACTCGAGCGCTGACGGTTCGGGGGCTCCCCGTTCGCTGAGGGAGCGGCACCCCGGTCAGGGGATCGGCCGCGGCGTCTTGATCATCGCGCCGGCAGAGAGGAACGTCGCGGTCGCGGCGATGTTCGCGCCGATCCACCACGGGCCGTCGAAGACGATCGGGTAGAGCGGATTCCACACGACGGCGATCGCGAGCATCGGCACGATCCACCACCACTGACGTGCCTGGGCGGCGAACCATCCGATGATCACGGCGAGGATCGCGATGATGAACCGCGCCACGAGGTACAGCTCCTGGTCGACGAGCGCGATCCCGGCGATGCAGACGATGGCGGCCAGGATCCCCGGTGCCAGAGCGTTGCGCTGGAAGGCGGGTGATGGCGTCGGCCGTGAGGACACCGGGGGCTCCGTTCGTGTGCGGGGAGGGTCAGTCGACTGTACGACGGGATGCTGCGGGTGGGCGATTCGGCGGGGGCGACCCTTCGGCGGGCTCAGGGGGCGGGGTGGGTGCTCAGGCGGTGGAGTTCGAGGCGACCCTTCGGCGGGCTCAGGGACCGGGGTGTGGGGGTGCGGGGCGGCGGTGTGAAACCCTGAAGCGTCCGGCGACGCCGCGCCGGGCGCGGGAGGAGTGAACGAATGGATGCATCGGCCGAGCTGTCGTTCGCAGAAGTGCTGCACCACCGCGCGCAGACGCTGCGCCCTGGTGAACCGCTCTCGCCACCCCTCGTCTCGGCGAGCACATTCGCGCTGCCGGGTGACCCCGCGGGTGTGCCCTACCAGTACGGGCGGATGGGCTCGCCGACGTGGACGGCGCTCGAAGACGCGCTGCAGGTGCTCGAGCGCGCCGAGACGGCGATCTTCCCGTCTGGCATGGCGGCCATCGCCGCCGTGCTGCTGACCCATCTGCGCCCCGGCGATCGCGTGCTGCTGCCGAGCGACGGCTATTACACGACGCGCCTGATCGCCGACGAATATCTCGAGACGATCGACGTCGAGGTCGAACTGTGCGCGACGCGCGACTACGCCGATCGCGATGTGACCGGCGTGCGGCTCGTGTTCCTCGAAACCCCGTCGAACCCGGCGCTGGACGTCTGCGACATCGCCGACATGGCGCGCCGCGTGCGCGAGGCCGGCGGTCTGCTCGTCGTCGACAACACGACCATGACGCCTCTCGGTCAACGGCCGCTGGATCTCGGCGCCGATGTCGTGGTGGCATCCGATACGAAGGCGGTGAACGGGCACTCCGACGCGCTCCTCGGCCACGTCGCGAGCCGCGACGCCGGCGTCATCGAGCGGGTGCGCGACTGGCGCAAGATCACGGGCGGGGTTCCCGGTCCGTTCGAAGCGTGGATCGTGCACCGCGGACTCGAGACGCTCGAGGTGCGGTTCGATCGAATGTGCACGAGTGCGGCGGTGATCGCGGAGCGCCTCGCCGAGCATCCGGCGGTCGGTGCGGTGGCGTACCCCGGGCTGGCGTCGCACCCGCAGCGCGAGGTCGCCGAGCGGCAGATGCTGCGGTTCGGCAGCCTCGTCGGCATCACGCTCGAGAACGCGGATGCCGCTGATCGCTTCATCGAGCGTGCGAAGTTCATCGTGCCTTCGACGAGTTTCGGCGGGGTGCACTCCTCGGCCGAGCGGCGCGCGCGCTGGGGGGACGACGTGCCCGACGGGTTCGTGCGGCTGTCGGTCGGCTGCGAGCCCACCGAAGAGCTGTGGGCGGACATCTCCCAGGCGCTCTCCACCTGACTCCGTCGGCCCCCGGTTGACTCGGTCGGCCGCCCCGGTCCCTGAGCCCATCCGACACCGGTCCCTGAGCCTGCCGAAGCGTCGTTCCCTCACCCCGGTCCCTGAGCCTGCCGAAGGGCCGTCCCGCACTCCGATCCCTGAGCCTGCCGAAGGGTCGTCCCGCACTCCGATCCTTGAGCCTGCCGAAGGGTCGTCCCGACCCACGACTATCTCGGATGTCAGCCGGCGTCCGAGGCCAGGAGTAGGGTCGCCGCGTGGTCGATCTGGATGAACTGCGCACCGTCACGGCGCGTTTGCCGGGCGTCGAGGAGCGCTCGACGACGGGCGGGCCCGCGTGGTTCGTGCGCGGCAAACTCTTCGCGTGGGAATGCCACCCGTGGCCGAGCATTCCCGACGACATGCGCGAGATCATCGGGCGCGAGCTCGTCGTCGGAGTCAAAGTCGCCGATCCGGTCGACGCCCTCGCGTTGAAGGAGATGGCGCCCGATGTCTTCCTGCGCGAGACGACGCGGTGGAGCGAGCCGAAGGTCGCGTTCCGCATGAGCCGCATCGACCCCGAGCACTTCATCGAGCTCGTCACCGAGGCGTGGTACTCGCAGGCCCCGAGGTACTTGCGGCGGCAGGTGGACGAGGCGGGGTAGAGCGGCCGACCCTTCGGCAGGCTCAGGGACCGGGTGGGGGAGTGGGCGACCCTTCGGTGGGCTCAGGGGGCGGTTCGGCAGGGTCAGGGGCCGGGGTGGGCCGGGGCCGAGGGTGTGGCAGACGCCCGCTCGGCAGCGACCGTCTCGCGCACGACGGGGGCGACCTCGGACGAGAACCGTTCGAGCATGTCGGGGTCGTCGCTGCCGACGATGAACGTCGAGACACCGTCTTCGAGGGCGAGCGCCAGGAGCTGACCGGCGGTCTCCCGCCCCGAGATGTTGAGCAGGCGCACGACCTCGTCGGGGCGCCGGCCGGCGCTCGTCGCGGCATCGTCGATGCGAGCGTTCCCGGCGGCGAGGTCACCCGGCTTCATGTAGCCGAGAGAGGGCAGCCACCCGTCGCCGAGGCGGCCGGTGAGGCGCAGCATCCGGGGTTTGTAGGCGCCGATCCAGATCGGCACGCGGTGCGCGGGTGCGGGCCCGCGCTTGGCGCCCTTCATGGGGTAGTACTCGCCGCCGCGCACCCCGCCGCGCGTGTCGGTGTCCCACAGTTCGCGGATCACGCCGATGCCTTCGGCCAGCGCATCGACGGCCTCGCCGGGGGTCAAGCGGCGCGCGCCCATCGCCTCGATCGCATCCCAGAATCCGCCGGCGCCGAGACCGAGTGCGAACCGACCGCCCGAGAGCAGATCGAGGGATGCTGCGGCTCGCGCCGTGACCGGCGCCGGTCGCATCGGCAGGTTCAGCACGTTCGGCGCGAGCTGGATCGTCGAGGTCGAAGCGGCGACGTAAGACAGCAGCGTCCACGTGTCGAGGAACGCCGGCTGATACGGGTGGTCCTGGAACGTGACGAGGTCGAAGCCGAGCTGCTCGCTCATCTGCGCGAGCTGCACGGGACGCTGCGGATCGCCCGCGACAGGGGTGAGAAACGTGCCGAAGCGGATCGGATGCCCATAGTCCATACAGGGCGCAACATCGCATGCGCGCGAATGCTTCCGCGGGGGCCGGCCCGCGAGGTCGTCGCCGTCGCGTAACGTTGATCGCGGGGAAAGCGAGGCTCACCGCATGAAGGTTGCCGCATCAGCGGACTGGCGACAGTCCATTCCATTCGAGACGCCGATGCTGGTCGCCGATCTCGTGCCCGGCGAGCCGACGCGCTGCTTCACCTGCGGCATGTCGTCGGAGCCCCGTGAGCGCACCGAGCTGTGGGCGTTCAAGCACCGGCATCCACGTCATCACGACGGTTTCGTGCGCTTCTACTGTCAGCCGCATGTTCCCGTCGTCACCCGCCCGGAGCCTGTCGCTGCGCCGGCGCGTGCCCGTGCGGCATCCCGACCCGAGCGCACCAGCGCACCGCGCCGCACCCCCGCGGCGGACCCGAAGCCGCGCGCGATGTGCCCGTCGTGCTTCGTCGAGGTGTCGGCGAAGGGCGAGTGCGGCATGTGCGGCGCGTCGGTCGTATAGCCCACATGGCGCGCGGGGAAAACCCCGTGCGTCCGCGCCGTGCCGGGTGACAGAGTCGAACCATGTCGACCAACGTCCGGATGCTGCGCTGTGAACCCGAGCACGTCTTCGACGTGCTCTCGAACGGATGGCTCTACCCTTCGTGGGTCGTCGGCGCCTCGCGCATGCGCGACGTCGACGCGACGTGGCCGCAACCCGGCGCTGAGCTGCATCACTCGTTCGGGGTGTGGCCTGCGCTCATCGACGACACGACCGTGAGCCTCGAGTGGGACCCTCCGCGGCGTGCCGTGCTGCGGGCGCGCGGCTGGCCGCTGGGCGAAGCCCGCGTCGTGATCGACGTGAAGGCGCACTCCGCCGGGCGGTGCCTCGTGCGCATGCAGGAGGAGGCCGTCTCGGGCCCCGGGCGCTTCGTGCCGGCGCCCGTGCTCGATGTGCCGCTGTACTGGCGCAACCGCGAAACCCTGCACCGCCTCGCCTATCTCGCCGAAGGCCGCGCGATCACGGCCGAGCCCTCGACCGCCGAGCGCGAGGGCACGCAGGACTGAGGCCGGGCGGGCTGGGGCCAGCGGGGTGGAGCCGGGCGGGGTGGGCCAGCGGAGGCGTTGGGTGCGCGGCATCCCTTCGTTTGCCTCACTTTGCTGGCCGAGCTGTGCTCTTTGAGCACTTTGAGGCAAGTGAACTCGGGGGTGGCTGGTTCAGTTGCCTCACTTTGCTGCGCGTGGTCAGCGCGCAGCGCAGTTCGAGGCAAATGAGCTGACCGAGGTCAGGACTGCAACGGATGCTTCGGGCGCGCCCAGCGGGCGGGGAGGTCGGGGCCGTCCCACACCTGCACGACGCCCCAGACGGCCGCGGCGATCGGCACGGCGAGCACGGCCCCCACGATGCCGCCCAGCGCGGTGCCGCATCCGTTCGGTTGCCTCATTTTGCTGGCCGAGCGGTGCTCTTTGAGCACTTTGAGGCAAATGAACTCGGGGGTGGCTGGTTCAGTTGCCTCACTTTGCTGCGCGTGGTCAGCGCGCAGCGCAGTTCGAGGCAAATGAACCAAGCGAGGTCAGGCTTGCAACGGATGCTTCGGGCGAGCCCAGCGCGCCGGAAGGTCGGGGCCGTCCCACACCTGCACGACGCCCCAGACGGCCGCGGCGATCGGCACGGCGAGCACGGCCCCCACGATGCCGCCCAGCGCGGTGCCGACGGTCAAGGCGACCAAGATCACGAAGGCGTGCAGCTTCATCGACCGGCCCATGAGCACCGGCTGCAGGAAGTTGCCCTCGAGCTGGTTCACGAGCACGACGACACCGACGACGAAGAGGGCGTTCACCCAGTCGTTCGCGACGAGGGCGACGAGGGCCGCGAGGATGCCGGCGAGCGTCGCTCCGACGATCGGAATGAACGCGAGCAGGAACACCAGCACGGCCAGCGGGATCGCCAGCGGCACCTGCAGGATGAGCAGACCGATCAGGATGCCGATGGCATCGACGGCCGCGACGGTCGCTGTTCCTCGCACGTAAGACCCGAGCACCGACACCGTCTTGTCGCCGATGCGACGGGCGCGGGCGTAGTTGGCGCCGCGGAAGGGGCGCAGCAGGAACTCCCACATGCGCGGACCGTCCTTCAGGAAGAAGAACAGGATCACGACCATCAGAACCAGGCCCGTGACGAAGCTCGCGACGGCGCCGATGCCGGCGATCGCGCCCGATCCGAACTGCGCGCTCGTGACGAAGTCGCCGAGAGCGGCGAGCCACTCGTCGATCTGGTCGGCCGAGAGGAAATCGAACGGCAAGGTGTTGATCCAGGCGAGCAGGCTCTGGACGCCGTCTTCCGCTTGCGCGTATAGCTCGTCCCACTGGTCGCGTACGGCCCAGACGATGAGCCAGCCGAGGAGCGTCAGGATCACGACGATCGCCAGCAGGGTCAGCACCGTCGCGAGCAGCGGAGGGAAGCCGTGTCGCCGCATGAGCCGCATGACGGGCGAGAACGCCGACGCGAGGATGAGCGCGATCACGAGGGGGATGGTCACGAGCGTCAGCGTCTGGATGACGAAGATGATGCCGGCGGCGACCGCGACGACCAGGATCACCTGCAGCGCCCGGATCGCGAGCTTGCCGAAGCCGTCGGCCCACAGGCTCCACGTCTGGCGTGTGGCCTCGAGCTCGATCGATGCATCCTCGAGGCGGATGGTTCGTGGTTCTCTGCGGAAGAACAGTCCCATACCGAGACGGTACGCGCTGAAGGCTCGGCACGGAAACACTCCGCCCAGATGAGGCTTGGGGTTGCGCGGGTCGACGCTCTGCTCTAGGCCGTGTCAGATCGGGACTCCGCCGGCTCAGACCGGGAGATCTTGTGAGGACAGGCGGATCTGCGGCAGGATGCCCCGTCCCAGCCGGAACTCCTGATCTCGCGGTGCGTCCCGCCGGCGCCGCGAGAATGTTACGTCCTTTCGAGGCGTCGATGTGCGTTCTGGTCATGATGACCATTAGAGTCTGGAAATGTGCTGCCTTTCCGGCGTGCACACGTGAGCGAAGGAGCTGTGCATGTCTCGTATCGGCATAGTCGCTGAGCGTCCGGGGGAAACCCGGGTCGCCGCGACGCCGGCGACGGTGGTGAAGCTGCGCCAATTGGGTTACGACGTTTCGGTCGAATCGGGGGCGGGTACCGCGTCGTCGTTCCCGGATTCCGCGTTCGCCGAGGCGGGCGCCGACATCGTCGACACGGCGGCGGCGTGGGCCGCGCCCATCGTCTTGAAGGTCGACGCGCCGACCGATGAGGAGATCGGTCATCTCTCTGACGGCGCGACGATCGTGGGTCTGCTGAGTCCCGCACTCCGGCCGGAACTGCGGGCTGCGCTCGCGGTGCGCGGGATCACGGCGATCGCGATGGACGCCGTGCCGCGCATCTCGCGGGCCCAGCCGATGGACGTGCTGTCCTCGATGGCGAACATCGCCGGCTACCGGGCCGTCGTCGAGGCGGCGAACGAGTTCGGCCGGTTCTTCACGGGTCAGGTGACGGCGGCGGGCAAGGTGCCCCCGGCCAAGGTGCTTGTGGCCGGGGCCGGTGTCGCGGGGTTGGCGGCCGTGGGCGCGGCATCCAGTCTCGGTGCGATCGTGCGCGCGACCGACCCGCGTCCCGAGGTCGCCGACCAGGTCAAGTCGATCGGAGGCGAGTACCTCAAGGTCGAGGTCGCGGTGGAGCAGTCCACCGACGGCTATGCGAAAGCGACGAGCGAGGCGTACGACCGGCGTGCGGCGGAGATGTACTCCGAGCAGGCGGCCGATGTCGACATCATCATCACGACGGCGCAGATCCCGGGGCGCGCCGCGCCGCGTCTGATCACGGCGGCCGATGTCGCGACGATGAAGCCCGGCTCGGTCATCGTCGACATGGCAGCCTCGTCGGGCGGCAACGTCGAGGGCTCGGTCGCGGGGGAGCGGGTCGTCACCGCCAACGGCGTGATCATCCTCGGATACACCGACCTCGCGGGTCGGCTCGCCGCTCAGGCGTCGCAGCTGTACGGCACGAACCTCGTGAACCTGCTGACGCTGCTCACTCCGGGCAAGGACGGTCAGCTCACGCTGGATTTCGAGGACATCGTGCAGCGCTCGGTGACCGTCGTGCGCGACGGTGTCGAGACGTGGCCGCCGCCGCCGGTGCAGGTCTCCGCCGCGCCGCCGGCCGCGAAGCCCGCCGCCGTGGTCGCGCCCGTGGCGGGACCCGCGCGCAAGGCCCCGAAGATCATCGGGTTCGCCGCCGCGGCTGTGCTGCTGTTCCTCGCCGCCGCTTTCGCGCCGCAGCCGCTGCCGCAGCACCTGACGGTGTTCGCCCTCGCGGTCGTGGTCGGCTTCTATGTGATCGGCAAGGTCGCGCACGCGCTGCACACCCCGCTCATGAGCGTCACGAACGCGATCTCGGGCATCATCATCGTCGGCGCCATGCTGCAGCTGACCACGGATGACCTGGTCGTGCAGATCCTCGCCGGCGTGGGCGTGCTGGTGGCCAGCATCAACATCTTCGGCGGGTTCGCCGTGACCAGACGCATGCTGCGCATGTTCTCGAAGGGGGACGCCCGATGAACCCGGAAGCGATCGCCACCGCCGCGTATCTCGTCGCGGCGCTGCTGTTCATCCTGAGCCTCGCGGGGCTGTCCAAGCACGAGACGTCCCGCGCGGGAGTGTCCTACGGCATCGTCGGCATGACCATCGCGCTCGTCGCGACGATCTGGCTGATGTCGCAGTCGCCCAGCGACGGGATGATGACGGGCCTCATCATCATGCTCATCGCGATCGTCATCGGCGCCGCGATCGGCCTGTGGCGGGCACGCGTGGTCGAGATGACCGGCATGCCCGAGCTCATCGCGCTGCTGCACTCGTTCGTCGGTGCCGCCGCCGTGCTCGTCGGCTGGAACGGCGCACTGTATGACGGGGGCCTCACCGGGGCGCTGCGCGACATCCACCACGCCGAGGTCTTCATCGGCGTGTTCATCGGTGGCATCACCTTCACCGGGTCGATCGTCGCGTTCCTGAAGCTGTCGGGCCGCATCTCGTCGAAGCCGCTCGTGCTGCCGGGCAAGAACATCCTCAACCTCGGCGCTCTCGTCGTCTTCGCCGGGCTGACCGTCTGGTACGTCATCTCGCCCGAGATGTGGATGCTCGTCGTCGTCACGATCCTCGCCCTCGCTCTGGGCTGGCACCTGGTCGCCTCGATCGGCGGCGGCGACATGCCCGTGGTCGTGTCGATGCTCAACAGCTACTCGGGCTGGGCGGCGGCCGCGGCGGGCTTCCTGCTCAACAACGACCTGCTCATCGTCACCGGTGCGCTCGTCGGATCCTCGGGTGCCTACCTCAGCTACATCATGTGCAAGGCGATGAACCGGTCGTTCTTCTCGGTCATCGCCGGCGGTTTCGGTATCGAGGCGCCCAGCTCGGGCGACGAGGACCACGGTGAGCACCGCGAGATCGACGCGGCGTCGGTCGCGGACATGCTCGCGGGGGCGTCGTCGGTGGTCATCGTGCCCGGCTACGGCATGGCCGTCGCGCAGGCGCAGTACCCCGTCGCCGACCTCGCGCATCGCCTGCGCGAACGCGGTGTCGACGTGAAGTTCGGCATCCACCCCGTCGCGGGACGCCTGCCCGGGCACATGAACGTGCTCCTGGCCGAAGCGAAGGTGCCGTACGACATCGTCCTCGAGATGGACGAGATCAACGACGACCTCGCGCGCACCGACGTCGTGCTCGTGATCGGCGCGAACGACACCGTCAACCCCGCCGCCGCCGAGGATCCGGGTTCACCGATCGCGGGCATGCCCGTCGTGCGCGCGTGGGAGGCCGAGAACGTCATCGTGTTCAAGCGATCGATGGCGTCGGGTTATGCCGGCGTGCAGAACCCGCTGTTCTTCCGCGAGAACGCGCAGATGCTCTTCGGTGATGCGAAGGACCGCGTGGAGGACATCCTCCGCGACTTCTGACCGTGCCGGGGTGTCGACAACTCCGGACAAAAGTGACTCCCGACGGCTTCACGCCGTCGGGAGTCGCTGTTTCCGGAGTTGTCGATGGGTCAGTGGGCCGCCTCGTAGGCCTCGATGACCGATGCCGGAACTCGGCCACGATCCGAGATCCGGAATCCGTTGTCTTTCGCCCAGGCGCGGATGCCGCTGTAATCGCTCTGCCCCGAGCGGCGGCGCGTGCGGGTGGCGTTGCCGCCCGTGGTCGTCGTGCCCCGCGAAGCGGAGATGCGGCGGCCGGCCGCCACGAAACGCTCGAGGGAATCGCGCAGGGACCGTGCGTTCTCGGCGCTCACGTCGATCTCATACGCGACGCCGTCGAGCGAGAAGAGTACCGTTTCACCTTCACCCACTTCGAGGACGGTGCCGTCCAGATCGTCGACGAGTTGATGCACAATTCTGCGAGCCATGGAAGCACAATACGCCTATATCGCTCCCGTGACTATTCGATTATTTCGACACCACAATTCAGGTGATAGTCATTCCCTCGATCCGCAGAACGAAATGCGCATTTCTGATGCGCGGCATCTGCTGCTCAAGGAAGAATTCCCGCGCGTCGCGCCTTCACGACCGCGGCGTGCCGACTCGAGACATCGAGTTTCGCCATCGCCGATTGCAGATACGACTTGACGGTGACTTCTTTGAGGCCGAGGATGACGGCGATCTCGGCATTGCGCGAACCCACCGCGGCGCACGCGAGAACGTCGGTCTCACGGCGCGAGAGTCGCACGTCCGGTTCAGCCGGGGTGTCCGCGGTCTCGGCCGACAGGGCGGCCAGGCGCCGCTCGACGTGCTCGAGCCGATCGCGCAGCGCCGAGTCGCTCACCGACGACGCGATCGTGCGCAGCTCGACATAGCTCTGCCGCAGCTCTTCTCTCGCCGAGACGCTCAGCGACCCCGCCGGCGTCGGAGGCATGGCCGCGGCGAGGCGGCGCTCGACCTCGTCGCGTACGCGCAGCTCGGTGGCGAGGTCGCTCGCGATGTCGAATGCGGGACCGGTGACGACATCGCCCACGGGGGACTCGGACCACGACCCGCAATACAGCACGCCGCGGGCGCGACCGCCGACGAGCACGGGGACCGCGAAGAGCGTCGCGATCCCCTCACCGAGCACAGCCCGGTCGTAGTCGTGCGTGATGACGCGCGACGACCGGTAGTCCAGGGCGAGCCGCGGGCGCCGCTCGACGAGGGCGCGACCGCCGAGACCTCGACCCGCCTGCACGACGAGGCCCTCGAGGTGGCGCGTGCGCGCTCCCGCGATCGCGGAGATGTGCACGGCGCCGTCGCGCTCGAAACCACCGAACGCGACCGGGAACCGGGTGCGCCGGGTCAATTGGTCGACGGCGCGTGCGACGAGCTGCGCATCGACCTCGAGGGTCGTCGGAGCTGCTCCCACCGCCTACCTGCTTCCGGGTGCGGCGACGCCGCCGCTTTCGTAGCGACGACGATACCACCGGGCCGATGCCGCCTCCCGGCCCCGAACCCGAACCCGCCCACATCCTGCACCCCCGAGAGGCGCAGCCGGGGCGCGAACGGCCTACACGCTCGCGCCCCGGCTGCCGGTGCGGCCGGCGAGTGCCGCGTGCTCCATGTCGATGAGGTACCTCTTGAGGGCGGGGTGGCGCCCGTACTGACCGAGCGAACCGTCGGCGCGCACGACGCGGTGCGCGGGCACGACGATCGAGAACGGCGTCGTCGCGCACGCCGTTCCGACCGCGCGCGCGGCCCCGGGGCGCCCGGCCATGATGGCGACTTCTCCGTAGCTGGCCGTCTCGCCGTAGGGGACCTCGCAGGCCGCCTCGAGCGCGTCGCGCCGGAATCCGCGCACGAGCCGCCACTCGAGGTCGACGGTGAACTGGCGGCGCTCGCCCGCGAAGTACTCGTCGAGCTGCGCGGCGGCCGTCACCGCGGCATCCGTCGTCTCGGGCTCGGGAACCGCGCCCAGTCGTCGCGACAGCTGCTCGAGCTCGACGCCGAGAGGCGCGTCGAAGGGCGCGAGCGACACGATGCGCTCGCCCTCGGCCACGATGAGGATGTCGCCGACGGGAGAGGGATGGACGAGGAAGCGCGGCGTCGGAGCGGTCATGGGGACCATCCTGACGCGCCCGAGCGTGCCGCGGCGCGGGAAGCGACGAGCGGGGGAATGCGGATCGTCGATGCACGATGGGGAGGAACGGGTGCTCCTAATACCGTGAAACCCGGCGCGGATGCAAGCACCGCGGGCAGGGGGCACCTAATGTGGCTGTCGTGTGGCGATCGAATGGCAACACCGTGATCGGTGACGAGGACTCGGAGGGCGCGACGGTGACTCCGGCAGACCTCGGGCTGTCCGATCCCGGCGTCGAGGTGGCGCACATCGCCGACCCCGAACGCGAGCGACTGCGCCGCGAAGCCGCCCAGCTCGGCGGACGCTCCACGCTGCTGCACTACACGGACCGGGACGACGCCGGCATCGAGATCACGCAGGCCCACCCGAGCAGCCTCCCGCAGTTCCTGACCGGCCGGTCGACGCTGCTGTCCAACCTCTTCCGCGACGAGGTCGCGCTGCGCAATGCGCGCCTGGCCGCCGAGCGCATCACCGCCAAGAGCGTCGAGCTGCGCACGACCCGCGGGCTCGACACCGTGCACCTCGCCGTCGGTCTCGCATCGTGGCGCATCGCCGGCCTCGTCTGCACCGCCCCCGTGCTGCTGCGTCCCCTCGCGATCCGGCGCCACCAGGCGGACTTCGAGGTCAAGCTGCACGGCCCCATCACGCTGAACCCCGAGCTCGCCCGCGCCCTGCGCACGCACTTCGGCATCGAGATCGACGCCACCGCGCTCGCCGCGCTCGCCTACGACGAGGGCGTCTTCAAGCCGCAGCCGGTCATCGACCACCTGCGCGCCATCACGCGCGACATCGCCTCGTTCACGGTGCATCCGCGGCTCGTCGTGTCGAGCTTCGGCGACGTGGGCGCGGCGATGGCGACGGATGCTGCGAACCTCGACCACCCCGTACTGAATGCGCTCGCCGGTCACCCGGGCGATCGCGAGCGGCTCGCGACGCGCGTCACCGTGCCGACGCGGACGAACCCCGATGAGCGACCCCCGGCATCCGACACGCTGCTGCTCGATGCCGACGCCGAGCAGGAGCGCGTGCTCGAGAAGATCGCGGCGGGGCAGTCGCTCGTCGTGCACACGCTGCCCGGCACGGGCGGCACGCAGACCGTCATCAACGCCGTCGGCCAGCTCGTGAAAGACGGCAAGCGCGTGCTCGTCGTGAGCGCTCGCCGCTCGACGCTCGAGGGCGTGCGTCACCGCCTCAGCGGCGTCGGGCTGCCCGGGCTCGCCGTGTCGCCGCGGCACGTGCAGCGCGACCTCATCCGCGCGATCGGCCGCAACGAGAAGGCCGAGCCGCCCAAGGTGTCCGACATCGACGACGCGCTCGTGCGGCTGCGCGGCGTGCTGCGCGACTATCGCGGCGCCGTCACGTCGCAGCATCCGACTCTTTCGGTGTCGGTCCTCGACATCCTGCGCACCCTCGCCGAGCTCACGGCGCGCGAACCCGCGCCGGCGACGACGGCGCGCTTCGACATCGGAGCCCTGCAGCGGCTCGCTCCCGTGCGCGCCGAGGCCGCCGCGAAGCTCGCCGCCGCCGCGCGGCTGGGCGAATTCCGCTTCGGACCCGACGACTCGCCCTGGTACGGCGTCTCGTTCGAGACGACCGAGGAAGCCCGCAACGCCCACGGGCTCGCGTCGCGCCTGCACCGGCAGGACCTGCCCGCACTGCTCGAGCGCGGCTACGAGCTCATCGCGCAGACGCGCATGCGCCCCTTCCGCACGATCGCCGAGCTCGGCGTCTATCTGCGACTGCTGCAGGGGATCCGCGATTCGCTCGACCGGTTCAGCCTGACGGTGTTCGAGCGTCCGCTGGGCGAACTGATCCAGGCGCACGGGCCGCGGCGCGACGCCCCCACCATGACGGGGGCGAACCGGCGACGCCTGCGCCGGCTGTCGAAGGAGTACATCCGTCCGGGCGTGCACATCGCGGACATGCACGAGGCGCTCCTGCGCATCCAGCAGCAGCGCACCGAGTGGCAGCGGCTCGTCGAAGCGGGCGTCGCGCCCGAAGTGCCGCTGGGCCTCGGCGACGTGCAGGTCGCATGGCAGCGCGTCGACGCCGAACTGGCCGAGCTCGATCGCACGCTGGGCCGCTCCGAAGCGGACCGCCTGGCGACCCTGCCCGTCGCCGAGCTCGTGCGCACCGTCGCCGGCCTGGCCGCCGAGTCCGACGTCTTCGACAACCTCGTCGAGCGCGCGACGCTGCGCACCGAGCTGTCGCAGCTCGGTCTCGAGCCGCTCCTGTCCGAACTGTCGGTGCGCCACGTGCCCGAAGACCTCGTCGGACCCGAGCTCGAGTACGCGTGGTGGCAGTCGGCGCTCGAGCACCTGCTGCGCAACGACCGCGGCCTGCTCGGGGCGAACACGGCCGTCGTCGACCGGCTGGAGCGCGACTTCCGGCTCGTCGACGAAGCGCATGCCGCGGCATCCGGTCCGCTGCTGGCCGCGCAGCTCGCGACGCAGTGGCGCATCGGGATCGTCGATGAAGCCGGCGAGGCGACGGCGCTCAAGCGTCTGCTGAAGGACGGCAAGGCGACCCCGTCGCAGCTCTTCGCGGCCGCTCCGACCCTGCTGCGCACCCTCGCGCCCGTCTGGCTCTCGTCGCCCTACGACGTGCCCTCGATCCCCGACGCGTTCGGCTTCGACGTCGTCATCATCGCGGATGCCGGTGCGCTCTGCGTCGCCGAAGCGGCACCGGCGCTGCGCCGCGCACGGCAGGTCGTCGTGTTCGGCGACCCCGTGACGCAGAAGCCCACGCCGTTCGGCGTCGCCGCGGTCGTCGGGCCGCCCGCCGACGACGAACCCGAGGTTCCCTTCGACGACACGAGCCTGTTCGAGCGCTTCGCCGACATCGTGCCCGTCGAGACCCTCACCCGCAGCTACCGCGCCGGCGGAGAAGACCTCGCCGAGCTCGTCAACGCAGCGTTCTACGGCGGCGAGATCGTGTCGTACCCGTGGGCCGGGTCGTATCTCGGTCGCGGCAGCTTGAGCGTCGACTACGTCGAAGGCGGCACGGGCGCGCCCGATCCCGTGAGCGGCGCCGTCGAGAGCCCCGACGCCGAGGTCGCGCGCGTCGTCACCCTCGTCGTCGAGCACGCCGTCAACCGCGGCAGCGAGTCGCTCATGGTCGTGACCGCCAGCGCCAAGCACGCCGAGCGGGTGCGCGCCGCGGTCGAACGGGCCTTCGCGGGACGCTCCGACGTCGCCGACTTCGTCTCGCGCGACACCGCCGAGCCGTTCGCCGTGCTGACCCTCGAGGAATCGGTGGCCGAGAGCCGCGACCGCGTCGTCTTCTCGCTCGGGTTCGGGCTCACCAAGCACGGCCGCGTGCTCAGCGACTTCGGCGACCTGTCGACCCCCGACGGCGAGCGCCTGCTCACGGTCGGCATGACCCGCGCGCGCCGCTCGATGGTGATCGTGTCGTCGATCCGGCCCTCGTCCTTCGACGACGGACGGCTCGAGCACGGCGCCGCGACGCTGATGGGGATCCTCGGGGGGATCGCCGCGCGCTCGCGCGACGCCCGCCTCGAAGACCTCGCCGACCCGCTCACCCTCGCGCTCGCCCGCGAGCTGCGCAGCCTCGGGGTCGCCGTCGACGTGCACTACCGCGGCACGCTGCCGCTCGTCGCGCAGTTCAAGGGCAAGGCGGTCGTCGCCGAGAGCGACCCCGAGACGATCGGCGAGTCGCTGCGCGAAGCGCTGCGCCTGCGACCCCAGATCCTGCGGCGCCTGGGCTGGCACTACGTGCGCGTGCACTCGTTCGACCTGTACAGCGACCCGCGCGCCGTCGCGACCCGCATCGCCGAACTGCTCGGCGTGGGGCCCGAAGCGCCGCGGGCAGAGCAGCAGACGCAGCCCATCGATGTCGACTGACGACGACCGGCAGAAGCTCGTGCGGGTGCCCGGTTCTCGCCGGGTGAGGCTCACGCCCGTCGCCGGGGCCACGGACGAACCCCTGGCGGAGGACGAACCGGATGCCGCGGCATCCGGTTCGTCGTCAGGCCCGAACGACGAGCGCATGCGCCAGGACGTCCCCCCGCAC
>NZ_JBHJZS010000010.1:0-90100 GCF_042271185.1 Microbacterium sp. NPDC055910 | reverse complement strand
TCGAGCAGCTCGCCCTCGCATACCCCGAACGCATCAACCCCCACCTCTAACTACCCCCGCTGATGCCCACTTACACAGAAATCTTGACAAGCCCAGACCGACTCGGCGACGTCATCGGCATCGTCGTTCACGAACCAGACCGGAACGGGCACCTCGTTGTACGGCTCCGCCACGAACCGCGGGTCGGCATGCGTATCGGTGAACCTCGGCTGCGGCGCGAAGATCTGTTCGCCGATCTCTTCGATGTCGGCGAGGTCCTCGGTGCCGATGAACACCGCACTCGCGACGAACAGCGGGTGGTTGGCGACATAGTCCTGCAGCGCCGTGCCGCCCGACCCGTATCCCGCGATGTAGTGCACACCGTGCGTCGAGTAGAAGCTCCGCGCCTCCATGACCCGCAGCGCCGCCGTGATGTACGCCGATTCCGCGGCCACGGTTCCCCACTCACCGGATTCCTGGTCGGCCTCGAGGATGAACAGTCCTTCGTTGCGTTCGTCGGCGATGTCGATCCAGCCGCTCTCGTCGAGGAACTCCTCGGTGTCCCAGCCATCCGGCACGCTCACGATGGTGAAGTACCCGCGCAGGTACATGTCTTCGGGGATGTACACCTTGCTCGTTCGCGTCTTGTCGCCGACCGTGACGTTCTCGACGTAGTACCCGGTGACCGGCAGCACGTTACCGCGCATCGTGTCGATCACCGGCGGCCGTGGCCCGGTGTACGGCGCCGGGTCGAGCGAAGACCCTGACTTGATGTCGTCGGCGACGGCGGGCATCGGCCCCGCGAACGCCATCGCCACCGCCACTCCGGCAGCGACGAGTCCGGCAGTCCGCTTACGTAGCGAATCTCGTTTCATGTTCACGTATCCCTTGCTGATCCTTGCGAGAGCAAGCGATCACGGCGCCGGATGAGCTCTGGGAAACTGATCTCGACGGCTGCCTCGGCCTCTCGCCATTGAGCACATACGACTCTGACCTTGCAGCCCGCCACCGTTCACGGCAAGCAACCGTCCCATCCAGCGAGCCGGCGACGTCGGCGTTCGATACCGGCCAGGTCGTGGGGACATCGGCACCGGCACCGGCACCGGCCGCGAAAAGCAAGAAACCCCCGGATCACCGAGGGTTTTAGTCTTGCTGGGGTACCTGGACTCGAACCAAGAACAACGGAACCAGAAACCGCCGTGTTGCCAATTACACCATACCCCACCGTGGCGCGGCAGAGCCGCGCACAAGGATCAAGTTTAGCCCGCGATCGCGCGCAGACCAAACCGGCGTGTCTCAGCCGATCTTCTGCACGAGCGCACCGAGGCGGCGGATCGATTCCGCCTTGCCGAGCAGCTCCATCGACTCGAAGAGTGGGGGCGAGACACGGCGCCCGCTGACGGCGACCCGCGGCGGACCGTAGGCGACACGGGGCTTGAGACCGAGTCCCTCGATGAGCGCCGACGACATCGCCTCCTGCACGGCCGCGGCCGTGAACTCGGCTTCGGGGATCATCTCGATCGCACCGACGGATGCCACGAGCACCTCCCCCGCGTTCGCGGGAAGTCCGCCGAGCGCGTCTTCGGCGTACTCCACCTCGTCGGTGAACAGGAAGCCCAGCATGCCGGGCACCTCGCCGAGCATCTGCACGCGCTCCTGCACGAGCGGGGAAGCTTCCGCGATGAGTGCGAGCTGGCTCGGGGTGGGCGGGTCGGCGACGACGCCGGCATCGACGAGGTACGGCACGATGCGCTCGGCGAACTCGGCGGGCTGCAGCATCCGGATGTGGTCGCCGTTGATCGACTCCGCCTTCTTCTGGTCGAAGCGGGCGGGATTCGGATTCACATCGACGATGTCGAAGGCGGCGATGAACTCGTCGAGCGAGAAGATGTCGCGATCGGGTCCGATCGACCAGCCCAGGAGCGCGAGGTAGTTGAGCAGACCCTCGTGGATGAAGCCCTTCTCGCGCTGCAGGAAGAGGTCGGCCTTGGGGTCGCGCTTGGAGAGCTTCTTCGTTCCGGTCTCGCCGAGCACGAGCGGCATGTGCCCGAACCGCGGCACGAACGTCGTGACACCGGCGTCGATGAGCGCGGAGTACAGCGCGAGCTGGCGAGCCGTCGAGGGCATGAGGTCTTCGCCGCGGATGACGTGGGTGATGCCCATGAGCGCATCGTCGACCGGGTTGGTGAACGTGTACAGCGGCTGCCCGCCGGCGCGCACGATGACGAAGTCAGGGAACGACCCCGCGGGGAAGGTCACCTCGCCGCGGATGAGGTCGACATACGTGACGTCACCCTCGGGCACGCGCAGGCGCCACGCCGGCTCGCGCCCCTCGGCGCGGAAGGCGGCCTTCTGCTCGTCGGTGAGGTGGCGGTCGAAGTTGTCGTACCCGAGCTGCTTGGCACGGCCCGCGGCCTCATTGCGCGCATCGATCTCGGCGGCGGTCGAGTAGCTCTCGTACACGGCCCCGGATGCCACGAGTCGCTGCAGCACGTCGGCGTAGATCTCGCCGCGCTCGGACTGACGGTACGGCGCATGCGGACCGCCCGTCTCGACACCCTCGTCCCAGTCGATCCGCAACCACGTGAGCGCGTCGACGAGCTGACGATAGCTCTCTTCGCTGTCGCGCTCGGCGTCCGTGTCCTCGACGCGGAACACGAGCTTGCCGCCCGTGTGGCGCGCGTAGGCCCAGTTATACAGGGCCGTGCGGATCATGCCGACGTGCGGAATACCGGTGGGAGACGGGCAGAAGCGCACGCGCACGTCGGCGCCGTCGGCCGTCGTGGTGCGGGGATCGGGTGAAGAAGACATCGTCGCCCAGTCTAGTTGCGCGCGGCCGTCGCGACCGGGCCGGTCAGCGCACGGTCGAGCGCATCGAGCGCGGCGCGGACCGACGGCACGCGAGACGCTCCGTGCGCCGTCACGACGTGGAGCGTGCGGCTCTCGCCGGGCAGCGGCACCACAGTGAGTCCCGGCAGGAGCGGGAACGCGTCCACCGCGAGACGGGGCAGCGTCGCGACGCCGATGCCCTGTGCGACGAGACCCTCGACGGCGACGACGTTGTCGGTCTCGATCGCGATGCGCGGCGTGAACCCGGCGCGCCCGCAGAGCTCGAGCAGATGGCCTCGGCACCGCGGGCATCCGGCGATCCAGGGCTCGTCCGCGAGGGACGAGACCTCGAGCGTGCCGTCACGCGCGGCGGGGTGCCCCGCCGGCAGCACGGCGACGAGATCGTCGGTGCCGACACTGCGCAACGAGAGCCCGCGGGCGCTCATCCCGTGCGGGTCGTCGCGATCGCCCGGGTAGCTGAAGGTCAGCGCGATGTCGGCGCGATTCTCGCGGACGGCGTCGACCGCTTCGGGGGGCTCGGCCTCGACGTACGTGAGCGATACTCCGGGATGCCGCGCCCCGAGGTCGGCGATGAGGCGCGGCACGATCGTGGGAGACGCCGACGGAAAGCCGACGAGCCGCACGCGGCCCGAGCGCAGGCCCCGCAGTTCGGCGAGCTCTTCGGCTGCGGCATCCAGTGCCGTCGTGACGGCGGGCGCATGACGCGCGAGGATCCGGCCCGCCTCGGTGAGGCGCACGCCCCGCCCCACGCGCTCCACGAGCGCGACCCCGAGTCGGGTCTCGAGCCGCTTGAGCAGCTGGCTGATGGCGGGCTGGCTGTAGCCGAGGCGAGCGGCAGCGGACGTGATCGATCCTTCGTCGGCGATCGACTTGACGACGCGCAGCGCGTGCACGTCGAAGTCACTGTCCCCCGTCATCGAATCGGTCACGCCAGAAGCATAAGCCGCCGTGATGCTCACACACCCCCTGCCGCAACCTCCCCGTCGGACGTAGGCTCACCCCGAGCGAGGAGGACGTCATGATCCGTCACCACAGACCGCATGCCGCGGCGCTCGGAGCGGTGCTCACCGCGGTGTTCGCCCTCGGTCTCGTCGCGTGCGCGCCCGACCCGGCGGGACCCACGCCCGCGCCGACCGATACGCGTTCGCTCTCCCCCGCGCCCGAGACACCCGTCCCGGAGCCGCCACAGCCGCCCGCGGCGAATCTGCCCACGTCGTGCGACCATGTCGGCTCGACTCAGACACGCGCCGAGACGGTCGACCCCCTCGTGCTGCAGGGTGACGGCGAGGGCTTCATCCGCCCCGTTCCCCCCGACGCCGCCCTGGTGCTCGGGTGCGATTGGTTCGGCGGCGACACCACGGGCTACCTCGTGCTCATCAGCGAAGCGGATGCCGCGGCATCCGCTTCGTACATCGCGTCCCTCGCCGCCGACGGCTGGTCCTGCGGACCCGGTGCCGGTGGTGGTGATCTGTGCAGTGTGACGACGCCGAACTCGCAGTACCCCGTCGACACGGTCGAAACGGTCTATACGCGCGGCGATGTCTGGATCTACCAGTCCGCGACGAATCTCGACGGCGCCGCCCTCCTGGCAGATCTGCAGAGTTCGATCTGGGAATCGTGACATCACGATGTGTGATGCATGTGATCCATAACCTGGTCTAGACGAATGAGTCGACGCGGCGGAGCCTGAGGACATGGACTCACTCGTCGCCGCGCGCGCCGCTTTCGACGGCGGACGCGGCTATCTCGCGGCTTGCACGGCGGGCTTGCCTCCCCGCGTCGCACGCGACGCCGTCATCGCGGACACCACCGCGGCAGCACGCGGCCACATCGACATCGCCGGGTACTGCGCCGTCGTCGAGCAGACGCGCGGGCACTTCGCGCGCCTCGTCGGCGTCGGTGCGGATCGCGTCGCGATCGGCGCGCAGGCGTCGGTGTTCGCCGGACTCATCGCGACCGCCGTGCCCGACGGCGGCGAAGTGCTCGTACCCGAGGGCGACTTCTCGTCGGTCGCGCGACCCTTCGCTCATGCGGGCCGGGGAATCCGGCTGCGCACGGCGCCGATCGAGCAGCTCGCCGAGGCGATCACCCCCTCGACATCGCTCGTCGCGTTCTCGATCGTGCAATCGGCGACAGGGATCGTTGCCGATGTCGACGCGGTCGTGGCCGCCGCCGACGCGGTCGGCGCCCGCACGTTCGCCGATGCGACGCAGGCGGTCGGGTGGCTGCCGGTCGACGCCGAACGCTACGACGCCGTCGTGTGCCACGCGTACAAATGGCTGTGCGCACCGCGCGGTGTCGCATTCCTCGCTCTGTCGCCCGGCTTCGCGCGCGAGCTCGAACCGATCTTCGCGGGCTGGTACTCCGGGGCCGACCCGTGGGCGTCGTGCTACGGCCACGAGTTCGACCTCGCACCCGACGCACGGCGCTTCGACGTGTCGCCCGCGTGGCAGGCGTTCGTCGGCGCCGAACCCGCGCTCGCGCTGTTCGCCGCGCTCGACCGCTCGGCCGCGTACGACGAGACCACCGGGCTGGCCGCCCGCTTCCGCGACGGCATGGCGCTGCCGCATCCGCCGCGCGCGAGCGCGATCGTGACGTGGGCGGATGCCGCGGGCGACGACCTTGCGGCGCTCACGGCCGCCGGCGTCACGGCCTCGGGCCGCGCGGGCCGCACCCGGGTCGCCTTCCACATCTTCAACGACGACGAGGACGTTGACCTGGCGCTGCGTGCCCTCGGGCGCTAGTCGCGCGCCGTCACGAAGCGGCCTGCCGGGGCCAGCACGAGGACGGCGATGACGGCGATCCCCGCGACGAGCGCGAGTCCGCCGTAGCCGATGCCGCCGAGCACGATGCCGGCGAGGATCGCTCCGGCGGCCCCGACGAGGCTCATCGCGAAGTCGCTCAGCCCCTGGCGCCGTGTGCGGCGGTCTTCGGAGCTCGCTTCGGTCAGCAGCGTCGACCCCGCGACGGTCGATGCGCTCCAGCCGAGTCCGAGCAGCACGAGGCCGACCGTGACGGCGGCCGTCGAGTCCTGGCCGAACGACGCTGTGAGCAGCGCCGCGACCAGAAGGGCCTGGCCGACGAGGATCGTGGGCACACGGCCGATCCGGTCGGCCAGGATCCCGAAGACGGGTGCGAGCGCGTACATGCCGGCGATGTGCAGGCTGATCGTCATGCCGATCACGACGAGGTCGGCACCGTGGTGCAGGAGATGCACGGGCGTCATCGCCATGACCGACACCATGACGCCGTGGGATGCCGCGATCGCGAAGATCGCGAAGCGCGCGACGCGCGCGCGATCCGGCTTCGCGATGCCCGCGCCGATGCTCGTCGCACGATCGGCGACGACCCGCTGCGCGAGCAGGAGCGGGTCGGGGCGCAGCACGAGCAGGTACAGCACGATCGCCAGGCCCTGCCCCGCGACGGTGAAGAGATACGGACCCGTCAGCGCGGGCATGCCGATGAGCGACCCGAGTGCCTCTCCGGGCCCGGTCAGGTTCGGGCCGAGAACAGCGCCGATCGTCGTCGCCCACACGACGATCGACAGATCGCGCCCACGGGTGCGATCTGTCGCGAGGTCGACGGCGGCGAAGCGCGACTGGAGATTGGCCGCCTGTCCGCCGCCGATGAGCAGGAACCCGGCAAGCAGGAACGGGAACGATCCGGCGCCGACCGCGGCGATGACCATTGCGACACCGACCAGAGCCACCAGCATCCCGATCGCAAGCGAGATGCGGCGGCCGAAACGGCGCGCGAACGCGGCGAGCGGCACGGCGACGACCGCCGTGCCGAACGTGACGGCCGCTGTGGCAAGACCCGAGAGCGACTCGTCACCGGATACCTCCGCGGCCAATACGGCGCCGAGCGAGATGGTCGCCCCGAAAGCGATCCCGCCGAGGATCTGGCCGAGCGAGAGCACCCAGACGGAGCGTCGCTGGACGCGGGCGACGTCGTGCTCGAGGAGCGACGACGTGTCAGGCATCCGCGGCGCGCACGGCGTTTCGCAGGATCCCCAGCCCCGTGATGTCCACCTCGACGATGTCGCCCGGAGCGAGCGGGCCCACCCCTGCGGGGGTCCCGGTCAGGATCACGTCGCCCGGCAGCAGCGTGAAGGCCGCCGATGCATAGGCGATGACATCCGCGAGCGGGAAGATCATGTCGCTGAGCGGCGCCTGCTGCTTGACGTCGCCGTTGACCCGCGTCGTGAGCACGGCGTCGCCCGTCAGGTCGAACTCGGTTTCGATCGCGGGACCGAGCGGGCAGAAGGTGTCGAAGCCCTTCGCCCGCGCCCACTGCCCGTCGGTCTGCTGGAGGTCGCGAGCGGTGACGTCGTTGGCGATCGTGTATCCGAAGACGTGCTCGAGCGCGCGCTCGGCCGGCACGTTCTTCGCGACGCGCCCGATGACGGCCGCGAGCTCGCCCTCGAAGTCGACGCGCTCGGACTGCGGCGGGGTGACGATCGCGTCACCGGGACCGATGACGGCCGTGTTCGGCTTGAAGAACAGCAGCGGAGCGGTCGGCACCTCGTTGCCCATCTCGGCAGCGTGGTCCTGGTAGTTGCGGCCCACGCACACGATCTTCGAGCGCGGGATGACGGGCGCGAGCAGCGCGACATCGGCGAGGGGCACGCGTTCGCCCGTGGTGTCAAGGCCCGCGAACATCGGGTCACCCGCGAGCACGACGAGGTCGGCTTCGTCGACGATCCCGTACCGGATGGTCTCGTCGTGCCTGAATCGCGCGATCCGCACGGCTCAGCCGTCCAGCCGGGTGAGCCAGCCGTGCGGGTCTTCGCGTCGGCCGTACTGGATGTCGGTGAGCTCTTCGCGCAGCGACATGGCCAGCTCGCCGCGCGGCTGCACGTCTTCGAAGTCCCGACCCTTGAGCACACCGATCGGGGTGACGACAGCGGCGGTGCCGCACGCGAACACCTCGACGATGTCTCCGGATGCCACACCCTCACGCCACTCGGCGAATGCCATCGGCCGGGCCTCGACCGTGTGGCCGCGGTCGGCGGCGAGCTGCAGGATCGAGTCGCGCGTGATGCCCTCGAGGATCGAGTCGGACTGCGGGGTGACCACGCGCCCGTCTTTGTAGACGAAGACGACGTTCATTCCGCCGAGCTCTTCGACGTTGCGGTCCTGATCGAGGAACACGACCTGGTCGCACCCGTTCTCGTGCGCCTCGGACTGCGGCAGGAGCGACGCGGCGTAGTTGCCGCCGGTCTTGGCCGCGCCGGTTCCGCCGCGTCCGGCGCGCGCGTAGTCCTCACTGAGCCAGATCGAGACCGGCTGCACCCCGCCCTTGAAGTACGCGCCGGCCGGCGACGCGATGAGGTAATAGGCCACCTTATGGGCGGGACGCACGCCGAGGAACGCCTCTTTGGCGAACATGAACGGGCGCAGATAGAGGCTCTGGTCGGCGCCCGAGGGCACCCAGTCGCCGTCGACCGCGACGAGTTCGCGGATCGACTGCAGGAAGTACTCGACGGGCAGTTCGGGCAGTGCGAGGCGCCGCGCCGAGCGCTGCATCCGCAGGGCGTTCTGCTCGGGCCGGAACGTGTGCACGGAGCCGTCGGCGTGACGATAGGCCTTGATGCCCTCGAAGATCTCCTGCCCGTAGTGCAGGACGGCGGCGGCGGGATCGAGCGCGATCGGACCGTACGGCTGCACGCGCGGGCGGTGCCACCCGCCCCCGACCGACCAGCAGATATCGACCATGTGATCCGTGAAGTTCGTGCCGAACCCGGGATTGGCGAGGATCTCTGCGCGTTGCTGCGGCGTCTTCGCCGCGAGGTTCTTGGTGACGGCGAACTCGAGCGGATCGAGGCCGGCGTCGGTGTCTGAATCGATGAGGGTCATGTCACGTCCTGGCTGGTGGGTGGCGACGCGGTGTGCGGTTACAGATTACGCCTGCAGGCGTGCTGCGATCGCGTCGCCGATCTGAGATGTCGTGCGGGTCTGGCCGCCGCGGTCGGCGATGTCGGCTTCGACGGCGCGGGTGACGCGAACGGCCTCGTCCTGCTGTCCGAGGTGGTCGAGGAGCAGGGCGATCGACAGGATCGCGGCCGTGGGATCGGCCTGCTGCCGACCCGCGATGTCCGGCGCCGAACCGTGAACGGGCTCGAACATCGAGGGGAACGTGCCGTCGGGGTTGATGTTGCCCGAAGCGGCGAGGCCGATGCCACCGGTGACGGCGCCGGCCAGGTCCGTGAGGATGTCACCGAAGAGGTTGTCGGTGACGATCACGTCGAAGCGGCCCGGGTTCGTGACCAGGAAGATGGTTGCCGCATCGACGTGCAGGTAATCTACCGCGACGTCCGGGTGCTCGGATGCCACGGCGTCGACGATCCGCTTCCAGATTCCGCCCGCGTGCACGAGGACATTCGTCTTGTGCACGAGCGTGAGCTTCTTGCGCCGACGCTCGGCCAGGTCGAACGCGTAGCGGACCACGCGCTCGACGCCGAACGCCGTGTTGACGGATGTCTCATTCGCGACTTCCTGCGGCGTCCCGCGGCGGATCGACCCGCCGTTGCCGACGTACGGTCCCTCCGTGCCCTCTCGAACCACGACGAAGTCGATGTCGCCGGGCGCGGCGAGCGGTCCCGGCACCCCGGGGTAGAGCTTCGAGGGGCGCAGGTTGACGTAATGGTCCAGCTCGAAGCGCAGCTTGAGAAGGAGTCCACGCTCGATGTTCGCGTCCTTCAGCCGCGGGTCGCCGGGAACTCCCCCGACGGCGCCGAGCAGGATCGCGTCGTGACCGGCGATCGCCGAGAGGTCGTCGTCGGTGAGGGTGTCGCCCGTCTCGAGGTAGCGATCGGCACCGAGAGAGAACCTCGTCTTGTCGAAGCGGAGGTCGGTGCCCGCCGTTGCGGCATCCAGCACCTTCTCGGCCTCGGCGATCACTTCGGGGCCGATCCCGTCACCGGGGATGACGGCCAGCTTCACGACTCGCGACATTGTTTCAGCCTAGCGCCGGCGGCCCAGCGTCCCGGCAGCGATGACGGCCGCCAGGACGACGAGTCCCGCGCCGATCAGGGCCGTGACGACGACGCCCGCGTCGAAGGCGTGGGCAGCCGCGTCACGCAGCGCCTGGCCTGCCGCGCTCTCGAGGCCGTCCGCGACGTGCACGGCACCCGCGAGGGTCTCTCGCGCCGCGTTCTGGGCGGCAGCCGACAGCCCCTCGGGCAGAACGAGACTCACCCGGTACAGCGCCGTCAGGATGCCACCGAGCACGGCCGTACCCAGCACGGCCCCGAGTTCGTAGGCCGTCTCGGAGACGGCGCTCGCCGCTCCCGCCTTCGCGGGCGGCGCGCTGGCGAGGACGAGTTCGTTCGAGATCGTCTCGGCCGCACCGATGCCGATCCCGAGGGCGACGAACGCGCCCACGAGCAGCCCGAGGCTGTCGGGCCCCGTCGCGAACGCGACGATGACATAGCCGAGCACCGAGAACGAGAGCGCAGAGGGCACGACGATGTGCGCGGGATATCGCTTCGCGATCGGCACGACCAGCAGTCCCGCCGCGATCATGGCGGCAAGCCCGGGGACGAGCGCGAAGCCGGCCATCATCGGGCTCAGTCCGACGATGAGCTGCAGGTGCTGCGCGACGAAGAAGAGGAATCCGACGAGACCAACGACGCTCAGCAGGTTCACCAGGAGCGCACCGCTGAAGGTGGGGTTGCGGAACAGCCCCATGTCGAGCATCGGCGTCTCGGAGCGCAGCTGACGGCGCACGAAGAGCCAGCCGAAGACGATCCCCGCCAGGAACAGCAGCGGGGCGAGACTGAGCGGCCCGTACACCGCGAGCTCCTTGATCGCGTAGACGATCGGGATCATGGTGGCCAGCGACAGCACGATGCTCACGGGGTCGATCCGACCGGGCTTCGGGTCGCGGCTCTCGGGCACGAGCAACGGGGCGAGGACGAGCAGCGGCACGAGCACGGGAACGGCCATGAGGAACACCGAGCCCCACCCGAAGTGCTCGAGCAGGATGCCGCCGACGATCGGCCCGAGAGCCGATCCGGCCGAGAACATCGACGCCCATATCGCGATCGCGATGCGCCGCTGGTCGCGGTCGGTGAAGATCGTGCGCAGCAGCGACAGCGTCGAGGGCATCAGCATCGCACCGAACACGCCCATCCCCGCCCGCGCGGCGATGAGGAGCGCCGCCGACGGAGCGAAGGCGGCCAGCGCCGAGACGGCGGCGAACCCGGTGGCACCGAGCAGCAGCATCCGTCGTCGTCCGAACCGGTCGCCGAGGGTGCCCATCGTGACGAGGAGGCCCGCGAGCACGAGGGGATACGCGTCGATGATCCACAGCTGCTGCGCGCTCGAGGGCTCGAGATCGAGGGCGATGGCGGGCAGCGCGAAGCTCAGCACCGTGTTGTCGACCGACACGAGCAGCACGGGGAGCATGAGCACGACCAGGGCTGCCCAGCCACGCCAGCCGACACGCTGCTGGTGTTCCGCGCGAATCGCGGCCGTGATGGGGCCCGTTGTCATGAGGATGCCTTTCTAAACCGTCCAGACGGTATAGTAACAGGATGCCGACCGTGTCCGAGGCTCGCGCGTGAGCCGGCCTCCCCTCGCCCGTGAGAAGGTGCTCGACGCCTTCGAATCGCTGCTGATCGACGACGGCGAGCGTGCCGCGACGATGGATGCCACGGCTCGCGCCGCCGGTGTCTCCAAGGGCGGCCTGCTCTATCACTTCGCATCGAAGGATGCTCTCGAGCAGTGCGTGCTCGAACGCCTACGGCTGCTCGTTGCCGAAGATGTCGCCGCGATCCTCGAGGCACCCGAGGGCCCCGTCGCGTACTTCCTACGCTCATCGATTCTCGAAAGCACGCCGCTGGACCGGGCGATCGTGGCATCCGCCCGTCTCGCTCAGGGTGGCAATGCCGCCGCCGGTGACGCGCTGCGCGACATCCGTGAGCAGTGGGCGGACGCGATCCGGCCGTATGCGCCGGACAGCGCAGCTCTCGACCTCGTGATGCTCGTGAGCGACGGGCTCTACTTCAACACCGTGCTCGCGGGCGGTTCCCTCCCCGGCCCGACGCCTCAGGGCGCCGAGCTCGACGCACTGGTCGCCCTCGTCGAACGCGCGATCCGCCTCTGAGACGACCGGCTCGCGCCGTCAGGACTCGGTGATCTCGATCTGACGGAAGAGGTCGGCCTCGATGGCTGCGCTCACCTCGTCGAGCAGGTCGTCGGGCGCGGGAGAGTCGACCGTGAGCACCGAGAGCGCCTGTCCGCCGGCCTCACGACGCGCGATCTGCATGCCGGCGATGTTGATGCCCGCCTCGCCGAACTTCTGCCCGTAGACGGCGACGATGCCGGGGCGATCCTGATAGACCATGACGACGTGGTTGCGCTCGATCGGCAGCTCGATCGCGTAGCCGTTGATCCCGACGATCTTCTCGATCTGCTTCGTGCCGGTCAGCGTGCCCGACACCGACAGCTGCGAGCCGTCCGCGAGCGCGCCGCGCAGCGTGATGATGTTGCGGTACTCGGGACTGTCGTCGTCGACGAGCAGACGCACCTCGACGCCGCGCTGCTCTGCCAGCAGCGGCGCGTTGACGTACGACACCGTCTCGCTGACGATGTTCGTGAAGAGCCCCTTGAGCGCGGCGAGCTTGAGCACGCTGACGTCGTAGGCGCTGAGTTCACCGTGCACCTCGACGTCGAACGACGTGAGCGGAGAGTGCGCGAGCGCGGCGAAGATCTGGCCGAGCTTCTCGACGAGCGGGATACCGGGCCGAACGTACGGGTCGATGATGCCGCCCGCGACGTTGACGGCGTCGGGCACGAGCTCGCCGCCGAGCGCGAGACGCACCGAGCGCGCGACCGAGACGCCGGCCTTCTCCTGCGCCTCGGCGGTCGAGGCGCCCAGGTGCGGAGTGACCACGACGTTGGGCAGGTCGAGCAGCATCCGCGCGGGGCCGCCCTCGACGGGAGGCTCGGTCGAGAACACGTCGAGACCCGCGCCGGCGATCTCACCCGTCGTGAGGGCCTTGAACAGCGCCTCCTCGTCGATGAGCCCGCCGCGGGCGACGTTGACGACGTACGCGGTCGGCTTCATGCGGCGCATCTGCTCGATGCCGATCATGCCCGTCGTCTCGGGCGTCTTGGGCATGTGGATCGTGAGGAAGTCGCTCTGCTCGAGCAGTTCGTCGAGCGTGACCAGCTGAACGCCGAGGTGCTGCGCCCGCGCGCTCGTGACGTAGGGGTCGTACGCGACGACGCGCATGTCGAACGCCTGCAGCCGAGCCGCGATGAGAGCGCCGATCCGGCCGAGGCCCACGATGCCGACGGTCTTCTCGAACAGCTCGGTGCCCGTGTAGGCGCTGCGCTTCCACTCCCCCTGCGCGAGGGAGGCGTGCGCCGCCGGGATGCGCCGGGCGAGCGAGAGGATGTGGCCGATCGTCAGCTCGGCGGCCGAGATGATGTTCGACGTGGGGGCGTTGACCACCATGACGCCCGCGGTCGTCGACGCCTTGATGTCGACGTTGTCGAGCCCGACGCCGGCACGGGCGACCACCTTGAGCACGGGAGCGGCTTCAAGCGCCTCGGCGTCGATCTTCGTCGCTGAGCGGACGAGCACGGCGTTCGCGTCGGCGAGTGCGGCCAGCAGCGCGGGGCGGTCCGTCCCGTCGACGTGCCGCACCTCGAAGTCGGGGCCGAGCGCGTCGATCGTGGCGGGTGAGAGTTGTTCGGCGATGAGAACGACAGGCTTCGTCACGGTGGATCCTTCGGGTGCTGTGCGACGGCAGATCAGACGGATGCCACGCCGCACGCCATTGGGACGAGGCTGGCGCCCAGCCTAGCGCGCCGCGGGAGCCGTCTCCGACCGTGTGACGCCCGGTCAGCCGACCAGCGACGTTGTGTTGAGCGTCGTGTAAGCGATGACGTTGAGCCAGAACACTGCGACCAGCGCGAGGCCGGTGAGCATGACGAGCAGCAGCTCGTGCGGCCGTCGGCGCCATCCGATCGCGAACGCCGCGCCCCACGCAAGAAGCGGGAAGACGGCGGCGAAGATCCACACGAACCAGCCGAGCGCGTTCAGCGTGAATCCGCCTTGGCCGTAGAAGGAGAGCGTTTCGACCAGGTTTCCGATCGCGTTCCACACGGCGTAGGCATAGAACAGGCCGAGCACGCCCGCAACGGTCGCGATGAGCCAAACCGGCATCGCACGCGGGGCGAAGGCCGTCGCCGAGGCGTTCGTTGTGCTGTCGCTCATTGGCCTACCGCCCCGATCATGATGAAGGGCCACGGCATGAGGAGGGCGGCACCACCGACAAGCCATGCGAACCGCACCCATGGCCGCGAGCGTCTGGCCAAGACCAGCGTCGTGCTGATCCAAAGCAGCGGCGCGAGCACGGCGAGCCAGAGGCTCCCCTGGTACATGAAGTCGGTCACGAGGAACGGGCGCCGCCCTTGCAGGCGGAGTCCGCCGATGACCCAGCCGATCGTGTAGAGCAGATAAATCCCGCCGAGCACTCCGAGACCGAGCAGCGCCGCGTTGCCGGCTTGCGCCGGAGCAGCCTCGATGAGGGCGGGCTCTTCGGTGTCAAGGGCATCGCTGCCTGCGCCGACGGCACGATACCCGTCCGGCAGCGCGGGGTATCCGCGCGGCTCGGTGGTCGAGGGGACGACTGTGCCGGGCTCGGAGAGCGAGTCAGCGCCCCGTCCTCCCCCGTCATCGAGCGTCGGATCGTCGTCGCCCCAGGAGAGCGCGTCGTCTTCACGTCCGGATGTCACGCTGTTCAGCGTACTCGTCGCCCCGCGGACATGAAGGAGCCCGACTCCTTGTGAGGGTCGGGCTCCTTCCCATACGTCAGCGCGGCGCTAACGTGCCGCGCTGCCCTGATCTCGATACGCGCCTGCGGCGCTACTCGACCCCGGCACCTCTGTCAGCGCAGCTCTAGCGTGCCGCGCTGCCCTCGGTGTAACCCTCGTCCTGCTGCTTCCAGGCGAACAGCGAGCGCAGCTCGCGGCCGACGGACTCGATGGGGTGCGACGCCGCCTTCTCGCGCAGTTCGATGAATTCCTTCGCGCCGTTGTCCTGATCGTCGATGAAGCGCTTCGCGAACGCTCCCGACTGCACGTCGGCGAGCACGGCCTGCATGTTCTCCTTGACGGTCGCATCGATGACGCGCGGCCCCGAGACGTAGTCGCCGTACTCGGCGGTGTCCGAGACCGACCAGCGCTGCTTGGCGATGCCGCCCTCCCACATGAGGTCGACGATGAGCTTGAGCTCGTGCAGCACCTCGAAGTAGGCGATCTCGGGCTGGTAGCCCGCCTCGGTGAGCGTCTCGAAGCCGTACTGGACGAGCTGCGACACGCCACCGCAGAGCACAGCCTGCTCGCCGAACAGGTCGGTCTCGGTCTCTTCCGTGAAGGTCGTCTTGATGACGCCCGCGCGGGCGCCGCCGATCGCCATGGCGTACGACAGCGCGGTCGCCCACGCCGAGCCCGACGCGTCGCGCTCGACGGCGATGATGTCCGGGATGCCGCGACCGGCGACGTACTCGCGACGCACCGTGTGGCCCGGCGCCTTGGGCGCGACGAGGATGACGTCGACGCCTTCGGGCGCGTCGATGTAGCCGAAGCGGATGTTGAAGCCGTGGGCGAAGGCGAGCGTCTTGCCGGCCGCCAGGTTGGGCTTGATGTGGTCGTTGTAGATGCCGCGCTGGTGCTGGTCCGGCGCGAGGATCATGATGAGGTCGGCCCAGGCCGTCGCGTCTGCGACGTTCTTGACCTCGAAGCCCTCGTCGGAGGCCTTCTCGATCGACTTCGAGCCGTCCTTGAGCGCGATGACGACCTCGACGCCCGAGTCGCGCAGGTTGAGCGCGTGGGCGTGACCCTGCGAGCCGTAGCCGACGATCGCGACCTTCTTGCTCTGGATGATCGAGAGGTCGGCGTCGGCGTCGTAGAAGATCTCAGCCATGGTGTTTCTCCTTTTGCTTCGGTCCCCGAGCTGGTCGAGGGGTCGTGACCGGTCCTTCGACGAGCTCAGGAGCCGGAATGTGCGTATGGTCAGCTGCGCAGGACGCGCTCGGTGATGCTCTTGCCGCCGCGGCCGATCGCGAGCAGCCCCGACTGCGCGAGCTCCTTGATGCCGAACGGCTCGAGAGCGCGCAGGAAGGCGTCGACCTTGCCCTTGTCGCCCGTGACCTCGACGACGAGCGCATCGGAGGCGTAGTCCACGACCTGCGCTCGGAAGAGGTTGACGACCTCGAGCACGTTCGAGCGGCTCTGATTGTCGGCGCGCACCTTGATCAGCATGTGTTCGCGCTGCACCGACGACGCGTACTCGAGCTCCACGATCTTGATGACGTTGACGAGCTTGTTGAGCTGCTTCGTGACCTGTTCGAGCGGCAGCCGATCGACGTCGACGACGACCGTGATGCGCGACAGTCCCGGCACCTCGGTCACGCCCACGGCGAGCGACTCGATGTTGAACCCGCGACGCGCGAAGAGCCCCGCGACGCGGGTGAGCAGACCGGGCTTGTTCTCGACGAGAAGGCTCAGAACGTGCGTGGGCATCTCAGGCCTCCTCATCGAACGACGGCGAGTGGTCCCGCGCGTACTGGACGTAGCTGTTGCTGACTCCCTGCGGCACCATGGGCCACACCATCGCGTCGGCGCTCACCACGAAGTCGATGACGACGGGGCGGTCGTTCGTCTCGAGCGCGGTCTGGATCGCGGCATCCACGTCTTCTTCCTTCTCGACGCGGATCGCGAGACAGCCGTACGCCTCGGCGAGCTTCACGAAGTCGGGGATGCGCACGGTGCCGTGCCCCGTGTTGAGGTTCGTGTGCGAATAGCGGCCGTCGTAGAACAGCGTCTGCCACTGGCGCACCATGCCCAGTGAGGAGTTGTTGATGATGGCGACCTTGATCGGGATGTTGTTGATCGCGCAGGTCGCGAGCTCCTGATTGGTCATCTGGAAACAGCCGTCGCCGTCGATCGCCCACACGTGACGATCGGGCTGGGCGACCTTCGCGCCCATCGCCGCCGGTACCGAGTAGCCCATCGTGCCGGCGCCGCCGGAGTTGAGCCACGCGTTGGGGCGCTCGTACTTGATGAACTGCGCGGCCCACATCTGGTGCTGTCCGACGCCGGCGGCGTAGACGCCCTCGGGTCCGGTCAGCTCGCCGATGCGCGAGATGACGTACTGCGGTGAGAGCAGACCGTCGGTGGTCGGCGCATAGCCGAGCGGGAACTCGTCCCTCAGGCCGTCGAGGTACGCCCACCAATCGGCGAAGTCGGGCGTGGTCCCCTCGATGGCGCCGCGGAAGGCGGCGTCGAGGTCGACGAGCACGTCGCGCACGTCACCCACGATCGGCACGTCGGCGGTGCGGATCTTCGAGATCTCGGCGGGGTCGATGTCGACGTGCACGACCTTCGCGTTCGGTGCGAACAGCGCCGCCTTGCCCGTCACGCGGTCGTCGAACCGCGCGCCGAGCGAGATGAGGAGGTCGGACTCCTGCAGCGCGAGCACGGCGGGCACCGTACCGTGCATGCCCGGCATGCCGAGGTGCTGCGGGTGCGAATCGGGGAAGGCGCCGCGAGCCATGAGCGTCGTCACGACGGGCACGCCGGTGGTCTCGGCGAGAGCGAGCAGTTCGGCCGCCGCCTGCGCCCTGATGACGCCGCCGCCGACGTAGAAGACGGGCTTCTTCGCCTCGGCGAGCAGCTGCGCGGCCGCCTGGATCTGCTTGCCGTGCGCCTTGGTGACGGGCCGGTAGCCGGGCAGGTCGACCCTCGGCGGCCACTCGAACGGTGCCTCGGCCTGCTGCGCGTCCTTCGTGATGTCCACGAGGACGGGACCGGGCCGGCCCGTCGAGGCGATCTCGAAGGCGGCGGCGATCGCGCCGGGGATCTCGGCGGCATCCTTCACGAGGAAGGAGTGCTTCGTGATCGGCATCGTGATGCCGACGATGTCGGCCTCCTGGAACGCGTCGGTCCCCATCAGGTTCGAGAACACCTGGCCGGTGATGCACACGATCGGCACCGAATCCATGTAGGCGTCGGCGATCGCGGTCACGAGGTTCGTCGCACCGGGGCCCGAGGTCGCGATCGCGACGCCGACGCGTCCGGACGCTGAGGCGTACCCCTCGGCGGCGTGTCCGGCGCCCTGTTCGTGACGCACGAGGATGTGCCGGATCTCGGAGGTGTCCATGAGCGGGTCGTAGACCGGCAGGATCGCTCCTCCGGGCAGACCGAAGACGTCTGTGACGCCGAGCATCTCGAGCGATCGGACGACGGCCTGCGCTCCGGTGAGCACGGGCGCCGAAGCGGTACGGGCGGGCGGCCGGGGAACGGCCTGTGCGGATTCGGCGGGCATGTGTGATGGTCCTCGCAGAGATCGGATCGGAATGCGGATGCCGCGGGCTCAGCCGGTCGTCGCGCCCTCAGCTGCGGAGCGCACGAGTCGGGAGTACTTGGCAAGGACGCCACGGGTATAGCGCGGAGGAAGCGGCTCCCAGCCGGAGCGGCGGGAGGCGAGCTCTGCATCGTCGACGAGTAGGTCGAGAGTGCGAGCCGCGATATCGACCCGTATCAGATCACCATCGCGCACGAAGGCGATCGGACCTGCGTCGACCGCTTCGGGTGCTATGTGGCCGATGCACAGGCCGGTTGTGCCGCCTGAGAATCTGCCGTCCGTCAAGAGTAGTACATCTTTTCCGAGCCCCGCGCCCTTGATGGCCGCGGTGATCGCGAGCATCTCGCGCATGCCGGGGCCGCCCTTCGGACCCTCGTAGCGGATGACCACGACGTCGCCCTTGTCGATCTCGCCGGCCTCGAGCGCATCCATCGCGGCGCGCTCGCGCTCGAACACGCGCGCGGGACCCTCGAAGACCGCGGCGTCGAAGCCGGCGGTCTTGACGACGGCGCCCTCGGGCGCGAAGGATCCGTGCAGGACCGTGATGCCGCCCGTGGCGTGGATGGGGTTGTCGAAGGAGTGGATGACGTCGCCGTCGACGGGATCCGGGTCGAGGTCGCGCAGGTTCTCGGCGAGCGTCTTGCCGGTCACCGTGAGCGCGTCGCCGTGCAGCAGTCCCTCGTCGAGCATCGCCTTCATGACGACGGGGATGCCGCCCTGCCGGTCGACGTCGTTCATGACGTACTGGCCGAACGGCTTCAGGTCGCCGATGTGCGGCACCTTGTCGCCGATGCGGTTGAAGTCGTGCAGGTTCAGATCGACCTCGGCTTCGCGGGCGATCGCGAGCAGGTGCAGGACGACGTTGGTGGAGCCGCCGAGCGCCATCGCGAGGGCGACCGCGTTCTCGAAGGCCTCCTTCGTGAGGATGTCCCGGGTCGTGATCCCCAGGCGCAGCAGGTTCACCACAGCCTCACCCGAACGGTGCGCGAACACGTCGCGGCGGCGATCCGACGAGGGCGGGGCGGCGGAGCCGGGCAGAGAGAGCCCGAGCGCCTCGCCGACCGAGGCCATCGTGTTGGCGGTGTACATGCCGCCGCACGCACCCTCACCGGGGGCGAACGCGCACTCGATGCGCTTGAGGTCTGCTTCGCTCATGCGCCCCGCGAGGCACGCGCCGACTCCCTCGAAGGAGTCGATGATCGTGATCTCCTTCTCGGTGCCGTCCGACAGCTTGACCCAGCCGGGCGCGATCGAGCCCGCGTAGAGGAAGACGCTCGACAGGTCCAGGCGCGCCGAGGCCATCAGCATGCCGGGGATGGACTTGTCGCATCCCGCCAGCAGAACGGAGCCGTCGAGGCGCTCGGCCATCATGACGGTCTCGACGGAGTCGGCGATGACTTCGCGCGAGACGAGCGAGAAGTGCATGCCCTCGTGGCCCATCGAGATGCCGTCCGAGACCGAGATCGTGCCGAACTGCAGCGGGTAGCCACCGCCGGCGTGCACGCCTTCTTTCGCGCCCTGAGCGAGGCGGTCCAGGCTCAGGTTGCAGGGCGTGATCTCGTTCCAGCTCGACGCGATGCCGATCTGGGGCTTGTCCCAGTCGTCGTCGCCCATGCCGACGCCGCGGAGCATTCCGCGCGACGTCGTGGCTTCGATTCCGTCCGTGACGACACGGCTGCGAGGTTTGATGTCGATGTCAGTGCGAGACTCGGGCATCCCCTGAGTCTATTCCCGTGGGGCGCGCACGTCGGCCCCCGCGGGCGCCTGCCCCTGCGCCGCGCGGCGCTGCGCCGCGAGGTCGCCGAGCAGGCTCGCGAGTTCGTCGATGTCGGCCACGACGATACTCGCGGCGCTCGGGCCATCGCCCACGCGCACGCCGAGGTCATCTGCACCGAGACTGCGCAGCGCGTCCTCGTCGGTGACGTCGTCGCCGGCGAAGAGCACCGCGGTCGCGGCGAGCCGCTCGCGCAATGCCTGGATCGCCGAATCCTTGCCCTCGTGACGGAACGCGTACTCGACGATGTTCTTTCCCGTCCGGCGGCGCCAGTGGGGGGCTTCTGCGACGACCACCGCGTCGACGGCCGCGTGGGCCCGGTCGGCCGAGACGGGATCGGCGACGCGCGTGTGCACGCCGAGCCCGAACGTCTTGGGCTCGATCCACACGCCGTCGAGGCCTTCCGTCGCGTGACGCGCATCGGCGAGCAGGCGATCGCGCAGGTCGGCGTCGACGACATCGGGTTCGGGATCGAGCGCGCCATCGCCCGGTACCCAGAACTCCGCCCCGTGACTGCCGGCGAGAAGGTAGATCGAATCATCGCCGTGCTCGGCGATCTCGCGCAGATCGACGAGGCTGCGACCCGAAACGAATGCGACGGTCGTGTCGGGCAGCGCGGCGAGCCGCTCGATCGCCGCCCGCGCCGAGGGCAGCATCCGCGCCGTCATGGGGTCGTCGACCAGCGGCGACAGGGTGCCGTCGAAATCGAGCGCGACAAGCAGTCGATCGGATGCCGCGACCCGGCGCACGGCGTCATCGCGACGGGTCACGGCGTGCGCTCCTTCGCGGCGGCGAGGGCGTCGAGGAACGATCTCGACCATCGTGCGACGTCGAAGTCGAGGACTTTCCTGCGCAGCGCCCGCATGCGCCGCCCCTGCTCGGCCGACGGCATCTCGATCGCGCGCATGATGGTGTCCTTGAGGGCTCCGATGTCGTGCGGATTGACGCGCAGGGCGGACCCCAGCTCATCGCTCGCACCGGTGAACTCGCTCAGCACGAGCACCCCGCGGTTGTCGATGCGCGAAGCGACGTACTCCTTGGCGACGAGGTTCATGCCGTCGCGCAGGGCGGTGACGAGCATGACGTCGGCGGCGAGGTACAGCGCGACCATCTCTTCTCGCGGGAAACCCTGGTGAAGGTAGCGGATCGCGGAGTGGCCGATCGTGTCGTGGTCGCCGTTGATGCGCGTCACGGTGAGCTCGATCTCGTCGCGCAGCTCGATGTAGGCCTGGACGCGCTCGCGGCTCGGGCTCGCGACCTGCACGAGGGTGACGTCTTCGACATCGAGGCGGCCGTCGTTGATGAGCTCGCCGTACGCCTTGAGACGGTGGCGAATGCCCTTCGTATAGTCGAGCCGGTCGACGCCGAGCAGGATCCGTTTGGGGTTGCCGAGGCTTTCCCGGATCTCCGCCGCGCGGGCCCGGATGTCCGGCCGCTGTGCCATCTCCACGTAGGTCGCGGCGTCGATCGAGATCGGGAAGGCCTTCGCGAGGGCGATGCGCGAAGTGCCTTCTCCGACGGGAACGCGGATGCCGCTTGCCTTCGTCTCGTACCGCAGCTGTCGCCGCACGGCACGAGCGAAGTTGCTCGCGTCGGCGACCCGCTGGAATCCGATGACGTCGGCTCCGAGCAGCCCTTCGAGCACCTGTCGCCGCCAGGGCAGCTGCGAATACAGGCCGTATGCCGGGAAGGGAATGTGGTGGAAGTACCCGATCGTCAGATCAGGGCGTGCTTCGCGCAGCATCCGCGGCACGAGCTGCAGCTGGTAGTCCTGCACCCAGACGGTGCCGCCGTGGACCGCCGCGTCCGCCGCGGCGCGCGCGAAGCGCTCGTTGACCTTGACGTAGGCGTCCCACCAGACGCGACGGTAGCGCGGCGGCGAGATGACGTCGTGATAGAGCGGCCAGATCGTGTCGTTCGAGAAGCCTTCGTAGTAGTTCTCCACGTCGGCCGCGGACAGCTCGACGGGAACGAGGTGCATGTTGCCGAAGTCGAACGGCTCGAGTGCCAGATCCGCTTGGCCGGGCCAGCCGACCCACGCGCCCTTCGTCTGCCGCATGACCGGCTCCAGTGCCGTGACGAGGCCGCCCGGAGACGGACGCCAGCCTCCGGCATCCTCCCCTTCCGTAATCCGGTCGACGGGGAGTCGATTGGCGACGACGACGAAATCGGCCTGTGTCACGGTACTCCTGAGGGGCGGGGTGTGTCCTCAGGCTAACAGCGGCGACGTTCTGCCCCGCGGGCCTTGACTGCCGGCCGTCGCGGTGTCAAGGGCGGCCGCCTGACCGCCAGGTGGCGCTAGCGTAAGAGCATGCGCAGATACCTCTTCAGCACGGGCCTGGTCAGCGCGATCCTGAGCGGATTCACGTTGTTGCGGTCGACACGCGACGATGCCCCGTTCACGTGGCGCACCGCCCTCGCCTGGCTGAGCTGGGGCATCACCCTCGCGCTCGCGATCGGCGCGATCGTCGACACGCGGCGCGCGTCGACCGGGCATCTCATCGCGACCGACTCCCCCGTGCACGGCAAAGAGAAGAAGCTCCTCGAACGGCGCATCACGCGCTGAGACGGGTCAGCCCGGGTCGCTCCCGAGCCGCGCGGCGCTGGCGAGTTCGTCGCGGATGATCGGTGCGAGCACCGCGGCGCCTTCCTCCGACAGCACGATCGAGTAGTGGTTGAAGCCGTCGACATGGTCGTGCAGGATGTGCGGCACCTGCGCCAGCACCTTCGCGAGATGGTCGGGAGCGTAGAGCCCGGGCTCTTCGTCCTGCAGACCCCTCGGCACCGTCAGCAGCCGCGTCGGATGTCCCAGCCCCGCCAGCGCGTCGACGAGCGTCGAGCCGGTGTTCATGTCGACGGTGTCGTCGACGGTGGTCTGATAGCTCGTCGCGGGACGCAGCCGCCCTTCGCCGTCATCGACGAGGTCGTAGGCGAAGTAGGCGTCCAGCTCGTCGGTCCACGCGTTCGAGAACGCGGGATGTTCGCGCCAGAACTCGAGATAGGCCTCGACGTCGGCGAACCGCATCGACAGGCGTGCGGCCGTCGGCCCCAGGATCCCGGCGACCATCGCCTCGGCGTCGAGCCCTGCGGGGGCATCGAGCGGCATACCGCCGTCGACGAGCACGAGACGGGTGACCCGGTCGGGGTGCCGGTGCGCGAATGCGAGCGCGACGAAGGCTCCCATCGAGTGTCCGACGACGAGGATGCGGTCGATTCCGAGGGCATCGAGCGTCGCCGCGAGATCGTCGGCGTGCGCCGCGAGGCCCGCGGAGCCCGCGACGGCGTTGCTGCGCCCGCGTCCGCGCAGATCGGGAGCGATCGCGCGGATGCCGGTGAGCCGGTCGACCACGAAGGGCCAGACCAGGTGCGACGACGTGACGCCGTGCACGAGCAGGACCTCGCCCGTCGTGTCGCCCGTGGGATCCCACACGCCGACACGCAGGTCGCCGCCGGGGACGGGTACGTCGACCGCGCGGTACGCGTGCCCGCTCATCGCGCTGTCCACGCGCCGTCCATCGTGTAGGACGCGCCCGTGACCATACCGGCCTTGTCCGACGAGAGCCATCCCGCGAGCGAGGCGACCTCTTCGGGCTCGACGAGCCGCTTGATCGCCGTCTCGGTGAGCATGATCTTCTCGATGACCTCGTCCTCGCCGATGCCGTGCAGCGCCGCCTGATCGGCGATCTGCTTCTCGACGAGCGGCGTGCGCACATATGCCGGATTGATGCAGTTGCTCGTCACTCCGCGCGGAGCGCCCTCGAGCGCGGTGACCTTCGACAGACCCTCGAGGCCGTGCTTGGCGGCGACGTAGGCCGATTTGAACGCCGACGCGCGCAGGCCGTGGACGCTCGAGATGTTGATGATCCGTCCCCACCCCCTGTCGTACATCGCCGGCAGGGCCGCGCGGATGAGCAGGAAGGGCGATTCCAGCATGAGGCGCTGGATGAGCCGGAAGGCGTCCGGATCGAAGTCGGGGATGCTGCTCACGCGTTGGATCCCCGCGTTGTTGACGAGGATGTCGACGTCGAGCATCAGGTCGTCGAGAGCCGCCGTGTCGGACAGGTCGACGACCCACGGCTCACCCTGCACCTGCGAGGCGGCCTGGGCGGCGGCATCCGCGTTCAGGTCGGCCACGATAACGAAGGCGCCGCGCGCGGCGAACTCCGTGGCGCACGCCAGGCCGATGCCGCTGGCGCCGCCCGTGATGAGGGCGCGCTTGCCCGCGAGGTCCTGATCGATCATGCTCGATCGCCTTCCTGCGCGGGCCGGGGGGCCAGCGCGTTGTCGATGAAGCGCATCATGGCGTCGAAGACGCCGGCGTCGAGCTCGGCGGGCGGCTTGCCGTCGGCGTCCCTCTCCCACAGCAGGAAGCGCATGCCGATGAGCTCGCCCATGCCCATGAGGGCCCACGCGGTCGTCTCCGGGTCGAGTGCACGGTCGACGTCGCCCGCCTCCTGCGCGGCGCTCAGGCCGGCCTCGTATCCCTCTACGATGCGGGAGTAGTGCAGGCGCAGCACCGCGGGTGAGACGAACTCCGCTTCGCGCACGACGCGATACAGCGCGGGATGCTCCGCGGTGAAGCGGAAGAACCCGCGAAATCCCGCGCGCTCGGCATCGAGACGCGAATCCGCGACTGCCATCGCTTCGGACATGGAGTGGCGAACGCGCCGGTTCAGGTCGATCACGAGAGCCTCGAAGATCGCCTGCTTGCTGTCGAAGTAGAGATAGAAGGTGCCGAGGCCGATGCCGGCTCGCTCGGTCACCTTGACGATGGATGCCTCGTGGTATCCCAGCTCGGCGAAGACATGCTCGGCGGCTTCGAGCAGCCGTCGCCGCGTCGCCTCACCGCGTTTCGTCAGCGGGCGGCCGGTCGCCGAAGACACCGGGCGGTCCGTGTCGTCGATGAGCTCATCGGGCAGCGTCATGACGCACCTCTTTCGTCAGGCTCGCGGCTCGCCGTCGCAGAAGCGGGAGGGCGATCTTGTCGATCGTGGAGCGGGGCAGCTCCTCGACGATCTCGATGTGGACCGGTACTTTGAACGCCGCGAGGTTGCGGCGCGCGTGCGCGAGCACTTCGTCCACCGAGAGCACGGTACCGTCGGCAGGCACGACGAATGCGACGCCACGCTCGCCCCACACCTCGTCGGCGACGGCGACCACCGCGGCCTCGGCGATGAGCGGGTGCAGCTCGAGCGCGTGCTCGACCTCGGCCGGGGCGACATTCTCGCCGCCCGAGATGTAGATGTTCTTCAGGCGATCGACGATGCGATGCACGCCGGCGGCGTCGCGGTGGACGAGGTCCCCCGTGCGCAGCCAGTCCCCCACACGGGCGGCGGCCGTGGCCTGCTCGTCATCGAGATAGCCGGCGAAGACGCTCGGCCCCCCGACCCACAGCTCGCCCGTCGCCTCGCCCTCGAGCGGCAGCGACGACGCCGGGTCGACGATCCGCGTCGCCACGTGCGGGTACGGCCGGCCGACGGCACCCGGGAACGCCGACGCGTCGGCGGAGGGCAGGTGCAGCACGTTGGGCGCCGCTTCGGTGAGCCCGTAGCCCTGCGTCAACGGGATGCCGCGACCCGACCACTGCTGCTGGAGGGCGACGGGCATCGTGGCCCCGCCGACGAGGGCCAGGCGCAGCGAGCTCACGTCGGCTTCGGCCCAGCCGCGATCCGCCGCGAGCATCGCGTACTGCGTCGGCACGCCCATCATGGCCGTCACGCCTCGCTCGGCGATGAGTTGCAGGGCGCGCGCGGGCTGGAACGAGCGCTCGAGCACGACCGTCCCGCCGACCCACCATGCCAGCAGCGGCTGACAGTTCCACGCCGCGACATGGAACTGCGGCAGCATCGCCAGGACGACGTCCTCGTGCGTGAGCGGCAGGGCCTGGGCCAGGGCCAGGTTGTTCCAGAAGCAGTTGGCGTGGGTCAGGACGACGCCCTTGGGCGCGGCCTCGCTGCCCGACGTGAAGATCACCAGGAGCGGGTCGTCGTCGTGCACCCGTCGCACGGGCCGGGGGGCGCGGGACCGCGGCACGACCGCCTCGATCCCCGTCGTGCCGAGCGATGCGACCGGCGGCGCGTTCCGGAGGGTGCGCAGCGCCTCACCGGCGAGGGCGGCGTGCTCGTCTTCGACGAGCACGAGCGCGGGGTCCGTGCGCATCATGATGTCGCTGAGCTCGCGCGGCGTCAGCCGCCACGAGAGCGGCACGAACGCGACGCCCGCCATCGCACACGCGAAGAAGGCCACGACGTGGTCGCTCGAGTTGCCCGACACGGTGGCGATGCGATCGCCCGGACCGTATCCGGCGCAGCGCAGCTGCTCGGCGAGCTCCGACGCGCGCAGGGCGAGCGTCGCGTAGTCGATCGTGACGCCGCGGTCGTCGATCGCGATGCGGCGCGGGGATTGCGCCGCACGGTCGAGCAGCCAGCGGCCGATCGTGTGAGGGCCGTCGTCGATGAGCGATTCCGGGGTCATGACCGCACCTCGGCGGGCGCATCGACCGTGGCATCCGCGTCATCCATCGTCTGCAGGGCGCCGCGCACGCGCTCGCCCCGGCGGCGGCGCACGGCGGCATCGATCGTGCCGGCGATCCCGCCGGGGAGGAACATCACGACGAGGATGAAGAGGACGCCGAGCAGGAACAGCGGCTCGGAGAGCGGGATGCGCAGCACATCGGGCAGTCCTGCGATCGCCTCGGAGCCCGCGAGCACCGTGAGTCGCTGGTCGAGGAGGGTGTAGAGCACACCGCCCACGATGGCACCCCAGCGGAAGCCGACGCCACCGAGCACGACCATCACGAGCACCGTGATCGTGAGATCGGCGGAGACGGCGCGCGGCACGGTGCCGGATTGCAGCAGCATGTAGGCCACTCCCGCGAGGCTCGCGAGCACCGCGGCGATGACGAAGACGGCCAGGCGCACGCGGTACGGGTGCAGGCCGAGCACGCGCACACGCTGTTCGTTCTCCCGGGTCGCCCGGGCGAGGTGGCCCAGTCGCGACGTGTCGACCCACAGCGTGACGAGATAGACGATGACGAGCACGGCCAGGGCGAACCAGTACAGGTTGCGCGTGTTGACGACCCCGACGAGGAAGTCCGGAACGTGCGTCGTGTTGAGGCTGAGGCCCTCTTCTCCGCCCGTGATCTGCGAGTTGCGGCGTACGAGCACGGACCCCGCCTGCGCGAAGGCGAGCGTCACCATCGCGAACGGGATGCCCGAGACCCGCATCGCGACGGCACCGGTCGCGAAGGCGATGATCATGCCGCCGATGAGGGCGACGAAGACGCCCGGCCACAGCGGCACGCCGAAGTGCTCGAGCGCGATGCCGAGGCCGTACGCTCCCGCGCCGAAGTACAGCGCGTGACCGAACGAGAGCATGCCGCCCGATCCGAGCAGAAGGTTGTAGGACAGCGCGAGTGCGGCGAACACCATGCACAGCGAGAGCAGTGCGAGCGTGCCGGGCATGTAGGTGGGCGTGGGCAGGATTCCGGGGATGGAGATGTTCAGCAGGGGCAGCAGCGCCATGAACGCCACGAGCGCACCGCCGACGATCGCCGGCACGTACCGCCCGAGCCCCCCCGGTCCCTGAGCGCCACCCGTTCCCCGAGCACCACCCGGTCCCTGAGCGCCACCCGGTCCCTGAGCTTGCCGAAGGGTCGCCCCCTTGCGTCGAAGGATCATGCCTTCCTCCCGAGGAGTCCGGTGGGCCGCACGAGCAGGACCAGAGCGAGCAGGATGACGACGATGAAGTCGCCGGTTCCGTTGAGGTAGAAGTTCGCGAACTGCTGCAGCACCGCGACGATGACCGACGCGATCGCGGCTCCCGTGAGCGACCCGAGCCCGCCGACGACCGTCACGATGAAGGCGAAGATGAGCAGCGTCTGGCCGAGGTGGGCCGAGACGAAGGTCGAGTAGTGCATCGCGAGGACGCCCCCGATACCGGCGGCCGCTCCGCCGATCGCGAAGACGAGCGTGAACGAGCGGCGCACGTCGATGCCGAGGGCGGTCACCATGGAGCGGTTCTCGACACCGGCGCGGATGATCATGCCGTAGCGGGTCTTCTTGAGGAAGAGCACGAGCGAGGCGAGCACGAGCACGGCCGCGATCATGAGCACCCAGTAGGTGTTGGGGATGCGGGCGCCGAGGACCTCCGTCGTCTGCTTGAGCCATGCGGGCCCGGCGACGTGGATCGCATCCGTTCCCCAGATGCCCTCGAACAGGGCGACGGCGGCGAACGAGAGGCCGACCGTGACGAGCACCTGCTCGATGTGCCGCTCGTACAGCGGTCTGATGAGGACGAGCTCGGTCACGGTCGCGAACACGGCGCCGACGCCCGCGCCGACGAGGATCGACAGCAGGAACGAACCCCACGAGTCCGTGCCGAGCGACTGCGCGACCCACCAGCCGATGAAGGCGCTCAGGGTGAGGAATGCTCCGTGCGCGAAGTTCAGCACGTGCATGAGCCCGTAGATGAGACTCAGTCCGCTCGCGACGAGGAAGTAGAGGGCACCGAGACCGACGCCCGTGATGAGGGTCAAGACGATCATGCTCATTTCGACTCCCCCCGGTCGGTGGATACTTCGGATGCGTGGGTCTCGGCGTGCACGCCGAGCAGGCGACGGGTCAGGTCGTCGTCGTCGAGGATCTCGGCGGCCTGACCGGTGTGCACGACGCGGCCTCCGCCGATGACGATCGCGGGCCCGGCGAGACGGCGCACGACCTCGAGGTTCTGCTCGACGAGCAGGATCGGCACGATCTTGGATGCTTCGCGCAGAGCCTCGGTCACTTCGGAGACGATCTTCGGGGCGAGGCCCTTGGTGGGCTCGTCGACGAGCAGGATGCGGTTGTCGTTGAGCAGCGCGCGGGCGACCGAGACCATCTGCTGCTGACCGCCCGACAGCGTGCCGGCGGGCTGGTCGCGCCGCGCCACGAGATCCGGGAACAGCTCGGCGACGAACTCACGCCGCGGATTGCGCTGGCGCTCGGCGAGAGCGAGGTTTTCGGCGACGCTGAGCCTCGCGAACACTTCGCGGTCTTCGGGCACGTACCCGACGCCCCGCTGCACGATGCGGTGAGTCGCCAGCCCGTCGATCCGCTCCCCCGCCAGCGTCACGCGACCGCGGCGATGGAGGAGCCCGAGGATGCCGCGGAGGGTCGAGGTCTTGCCGACGCCGTTGCGCCCGAGGACGGCCGTGATTCCCGTGGCCGGCACCTCGAAGGAGACGTCTTCGACGACCTGCTGCCCCGCGATCGTGCAGCGCAGGTTCGCCACCGTCAGGATCGGTTCGGCGCTCATGCCGCGGTGCCCAGGTAGGCGCTCTGCACGAGCGGGTCGTTCATGACGTTCTGCGGCGTGTCGTAGGCGATGATGCTGCCGAAGTACATGACGGCCACCTTGTCGACGAGGCCCATGAGCACGTCGATGTGATGCTCGACCATGAGCACGGTGCATCCCTTCTCGGTGTGCAGATCGCGGATGTTCTGCACGAGGCCGGCGACGTCGCCCGAGGCCACGCCCGCCATGGGCTCGTCCAGCAGCACGATCGAGGCGTCGGTCGCCAGGAGCACCGCGATCTCGAGCTTGCGCTTGTCACCGTGCGACATGTCTCCCGCGGCCGTGTCGAGCTTGTGCGCGAGTCCCACGGCGGTGAGCTTGTCGAGGGCGAGTTCGGTTGCGGCATCCGTCTTCTTCGGGAAGCCCAACAGCGATGCGGAGCCGCCGAGCGAGACCTGTGCGGCCAGGCGGACGTTCTCGAGCACGCTGAGCCGCGGGAACAGGCTCGAGGTCTGGAAGGTGCGCCCCAGTCCCGCCCGCGCACGGGCCGAGATCGACGACGACGTGATGTCGGCGCCGTCCATCAGGACGCGCCCGGACGTGGGCTTCATGATGCCGGAGATCACGTTGAACAGCGTGGTCTTGCCGGCACCGTTGGGCCCGATGACGCCGACGAGCGAGCCGGCGGCGACGTCGAGGGCGACATCTTTCAGGATCGTCGCGCCACCGATCTGCAGGCCGAGGCCTTCGATCCTGAGCGCGGACGGAACAGGGGTGTTCATGATGGTTCGCTGCCTCGGATCAACCGGCTTCGGCGGGGGCGACGTCCTCGCCCGCGACGGTGCCGACCAGTTCGGGCACGAAGCTTCCGCCGTCGGCGACGAGCTTGACCTGGTACATCTCCTGGATGAGCGCGTGGTCGCCCGCGCGGACGGTCATCGTGCCCTTCGGTCCGTCGAACTCGAAGCCCTCGAGCGCCGCGACCATCGCGTCGGGGTCGCCCTTGCCCTCCTTGATCGCCTGCACGATCATGATGGCGGCGTTGAAGCCGTCGGGGCTGAAGAGGTCTACCGTGCCGCCCTCTGCTTCGATCGCCTCGACCATCGCGGTGTTGACGTCGTTGTCGGGAGCGCCGGCGAAGTAGTGATTGAGGAAGCTGATCTTCTCGGATGCCTCGCCGTAGGCGCCGAACGTCGCGGCGTCGCCGAGCCCCGTGACGACGGGGATCTGGTCCATGACGCCCTGCTGGCTCATCGCCTGCCACATCGCGCCCGAGGTCGCACCCGCCCACGCGACGAACACGAGGTCGGGCTGCGCTGCGAGCACCTGCTGCGCGAACGGCGTGAACTCCGTCGCGTCTTCGGGCACCAGCACCGAGTTCACCGTCGCGCCCTGAGCGCCGAGGATCGCTTGAACGGCCGCCTCGTTGCCCGTGCCGAACGCGTTGTTCTGGGCGAAGACGGTGATCGTCTTGCCCTCGATGTCATCGAGGAAGGCACCGGCGGTCGCGACGTCCTGCGCGCTCTGGCGACCCGAGCGGAACGTGTACTCGTTGATGCCCGTGACGGCGTCCGCTGCGGCGGGACCGGCGATGTAGAGCACCTTGTTCTGCGCCGCCTGTTCGGCAACGGCGAGAGCGACACCCGATGCCGCCGTTCCGGCGATGATCGTGACGCCCTGCCCGATGAAGTCCTTGACGGCGGTGACGGCCTTGTCGGGGTCGCCCGCGTCGTCCTTGTACTCGACGACGATCGTCGTGCCGTCGACCTCGCCCGTGCCGTCCGTGGCGTAGTCGAGGCCGGCCTTGAAGGCGTCCAGGTACTGCTTGCCATAGCCCGCCAGCGGACCCGTCTCGCTCGTGACGATCCCCACCGTGACCTCGCTCGGACCCTCGGGGGTCGTGCCGTCGCCGCCGCCGGCATCGGCCGACGGCGCGCAGGCCGCCAGGACGAGGGCGGCCGTGGCGACCACGGATCCCAGGAGCAACTTCTTCGTAACCCGCATGTGCGTGCCTTTCACCGTTGGAAGGGATGCCCGTGAGGGCGACCTGAAAGCTGATTCAGGTATCTGAAATGTAAGCACATCCCACGCCGTCGTCAAGTCCGCCCGGGCGGCACCCGCGCAGTCGTTACCGTTTCGCGACAACGGACCCACGGGCACCTGCCCGCGGCGGGTCTACGCTGTGACGCGCGCAGGCCGCGCGGATCGCACCCAGGGAGCCCCATGACCTCGACCGCTCTTCGCCGCGCCGCGGCCGCTCTCGGCATCGTCGGCATCCTGGGGCTGACGGCCTGTGCGCCCACCCCGTCAGAGGACCGGCCGCAGGCCGTCGCGACGCCCGCCGTCCACACGCATCCACCCGTGCCGACCGTCTCGCCGACGGCGACGCCGCAGCCCGAGCCGACCCACGGACTGTGCGATGCGGGAAGCATGCTCGCCATCTGGGCGCACTACGACGACGACCTCATCTTCGGCCACGGCCGCGTCATGGAAGCGCTCGAAGCCGACAAGTGCGTCACGATCGCCTATCTGTCCGCGGGAGACGCGGGCCGCGGCGTCGAGTACTCCCGCGGGCGGGAGCAGGGCATCCGCGACGCGTACGACAGGCTGCGCGGCTACAGCGGCGCGTGGGGCGAAGAGGCCGACGTGCTCGAGACCGGCGTGACCGTCGAGCAGTGGCGTCCCGCCGATGACCCGAGACTGGTGCTGCTGTCGTTCCGGCTCGTCGACGGGAACATCGACGGCAGCGGGTTCGAGGCGATGGGCTATGAGAGCCTCGGCAAGCTCGCGGCGGGCACCATTCCGACCGTGCGCGATGTCGACGGTCCCGAGCACTTGACGATCGACGACATCACGCATTCGCTGGCCGAGATCATCGCCGACGCGGATCCCGACGAGATCGTCACCGGGATGCCCGTTGAGGCGGGCGAGCTCTCCCGCGGCGACCACTCCGACCATGCCACCGGTGCATCGTTCGCCCGCGCAGCCTGGCGCAGCGCCGGCATCGACGCGGAGCTCGTGACGCTGGCGATCGGCTACCAGACGGCGGACTACGACGTGAACCTCGACGGCGAGACCCTCCAGCGCAAGGTGGACGGGTTCTCGGCATACGCCGCCAAGGACCCGGTGACCGCGAACTGCATCGACCTGGATTCCTGCCTCGGCATGCGCTTCTTCGGCCCGCTGCTCCAGCGCGAGTACTCGCGCAGCGCGGCCGAGGTGCCCATGGACTGAACGTCGCCCGCGAAGCAGAAAAGCCCCGGTCACTGGCGAGAGTGACCGAGGCTTATCCGTGCACCCCCTGGGACTCGAACCCAGAACCCACTGATTAAGAGTCAGTTGCTCTGCCGATTGAGCTAGAGGTGCATGATTCGCGATGAGGCGAACCGAGGGTCCACATTAGCATCACGATTGCGTCACCCGGAAATCGCGGCGAGGGCTGCGCCGGTTATCCTTGATGTCGTGACCGCCCTCTCCTCTGCGTCCTCGTTCGACGTGCCGTTCGACGGCGATCTGCGGGCAGATCTCGAGCTCTCGCTGAGGCTCGCCGACGCTGCGGACGCGGCATCCATGCCCCGCTTCGACTCCCCCGATCTCGACGTGCAGGCCAAGCCTGACGCGAGCTTCGTCACGGAGGCCGACATCGCGACCGAAGAGGCGATTCGAGCGGTTCTCGCGCGCGAGCGTCCCGACGACGGCATCCACGGCGAAGAGTTCGGCACGAGCGGTTCGGGATCGCGCCAGTGGATCATCGACCCGATCGACGGAACCCACAACTACCTCAAGGGCATCCCGATGTGGTCGACCCTCATCGCGCTCGCGATCGACGGCATTCCCCGTGTCGGCGTCGTGAGCCAGCCCGCGATCGGACGGCGGTGGTGGGCGGCATCCGGACTCGGTGCGTGGACCAGCACGGCGAGCGGCGACACGCGACGCATCTCGGTGTCGGACGTCGACTCGATCGAGCGGGCGAGCGTGAGCTTTCAGAGCATCGAGCAGTGGCGGGATGCCGGTGAACTCGACGCCCTCGGCCGACTGACGTCGGCGGTGTGGCGCGACCGGGGTTACGGTGATGCGTGGCCGTACATGCTCCTCGCCGAGGGGCGTCTCGAACTCGTGGCGGAGTTCGGCGTGCAGGAGTACGACATCGCCGCGCACGTGCCGATCGTGCTCGAAGCGGGCGGATCCTTCACCGCCTACTCGGGGGCCGCCTCTCTCACGGAGCGGTCGTCCCTCGCGACGAACGGCACGCTCCACCAGCCGTTCCTCGACCTGCTGCACTCCCCCTGACCTCGTGGAGCCACCGATGACCTCACCCCGCCCTCTCGTCGCCGCTCTCACCCTCGCAGCCGCGGCATTTGCGCTGACGGCGTGTGCCGCGTCGGCGGACCCCGGCCCCGGCGGCGCCGAGACGACGGCGCCGACACCGAGTGCTTCCACGCCGGCACCGTCGACGACGCCGACCGACGCTCCCGTGGACGCGGAACCGACGTGCGAGACGATCGTCCCCGAGAGCATCGTCGCTGATTTCGAGAGCCTCGGCTGGAGCGCGCAGGCCGACCGCTTCTACATCGGCGACCTCGAGGTCCCCGACGGGCTTCTGTGCGTGTGGGCCGACTTCGAGGCACCGGCGGGCGACCACCTGCAGCTCTTCGGCTGGGCGCCCATCGAGGAATCCGTCGCGCAGGAGGCGCAGGATTCCCTGCTCGCGCAGGGGTGGCGCCGGGAAGACGCCCCCGGGGGCGTGTACATCACCGAGCCCGCCGAGACGACGATCCAGGTCGATGACGAGGGATACGGCATGACGTACCTCTTCGTCGACGGCGCGGTCGAACTGGCGGACACCAAGCAGGGCCTCCTGTTGATCGAATGGCCGCGCGGCTAGGACGCTCCGGCACGCTCGTCAACCCCGTCGAATCCGCCGCCCGCCTCTCGTAGCGTCGGTGAGACCGACGAGAGGTCCGATCATGAGCAACACTCCGCCCGCCGCCATCATCCCGCCCAACGACCCCGAGCGCGACAGCGCCTCCCGCGACGACGGCGGACTGAAGCCCGACGATCCGATCCGCGAGATCGACGGTGAACCGACGATCGATCCCGACGTCGACCCCGATCAGGTCGACAGCGCGACCGCCGACCGTATCGCGAGCGGTGCCGATCCGCGCGGAGATCGCGATTTCCCGGAGGAGCCCGCGCTCACCCACCCCTGATCACGGCGACAGATCGGGGCGGGCCCGCGTGCCGAAGTCGTGCCGCAGCGCGCTGAGCGCGGCCCACCACCCCGCCAGGCCGTGCACTCCGGGGCCCGGGCTCGCCGACGCGCCGGCGAGGTAGACGCCCGGCAACGGCGTGCGCCACGGGTCAGGGCTCAGGACGGGCCGTCGCAACAGCTGGTCGAAGGTCGGAGCGCCCGAGGCGATGTCTCCTCCGACGTAATTCGGATTGTGCCGTTCGACATCGAGCGCCGACCGCGAGTGCGACGCGAGGATCGTGTCGCGAAAGCCCGGCGCGAACCGCTCGATCTGGCGTATGACCGCCTCTTCGCGGTCGATGTCGCTGCCGGCCGGGACGTGCGTGTAGGTCCACAGCGTGTGGCGCCCGCGCGGTGCACGCGTCTCGTCGAAGAGTGAGGGCTGTGCGGCGAGGACGTACGGCCGGTCGGGCAGCCGTCCTCGGTTGACCTCGTTCTCAGCGTTCGCCATCTCTGCTCGCGTGCCGCCGACGTGCACCGTGCTCGCCCGCCGGACTCCGTCGTGGGCCCAGGGCACGGGCTCACTCAGCGCGAAGTCGACCTTCGCCACCCCGCCGCCGTAGCGGAACCGGCTGAGCGCCCGGCGATAACCGGCGGGGATCGCGTCGCCGGCCAAGCGCAGCAGCGCACGTGGAGTGACGTCGAGCAACGTCACCCGTGCGCGCGGCAGGTCGGTCAGTGAGGTCACCTCGTGGTCGAGCACGAGTTCGCCCCCGTGCGCACGCAGGTCGTCCACCATCGCGTCGCTGATCGCCTGGGTGCCTCCGACCGGGATCGGCCAGCCCCGCGCGTGGGCGTAGGTCGTGAGCGCGAGGCCCGCTCCCGCGCTCGCGATGCTCGGCTGCGGCAGGATCGTGTGCGCCGCGACGCCGGTCAGCAGCGCCGGGGCGACGTCTTCGCGGAACCGGACGTTCCACGCGCCGCTCCCCTGCTCGAGCGAGCGCAGGCCGAACGCGACTGCGGTCAGCGGGTGCCGCGGCACGCGCATGAGCGTCGATCCCGTGAACTCCGCGACGCGATCGGCGTGCCGTACGAGGGGGCGCAGGAGCCGTTCGTACGCGGGTCCATCGGTCCCGAGTTCGTCGCGCGTGCGCGCGAGGTCGCGGTACGCGATGCCCGCGCGCCCACCGTCGAGCGGCTGGGCGAAAGACACGTCGGGCGTCACGAACTCCACGCGGTCGCGAAGCCCGAACTCGCGGAAGAATCGGGATTCGAACGCCATCGGATGGATCGCCGAGCAGACGTCGTGCCGGTACCCGGGCAGCGTCAGCTCGCGCGTGGCCGCGCCGCCTCCGGCCTGGTCGGCGCGTTCGTAGACGCGCACGGCGAGGCCCGCGCGAGCGAGCGTGACGGCGGCGGCCAGTCCGTTGGGGCCGGCACCGACGATCACTGCGTCCAGGGAGTCCATGTTCACCACCGTCCCACACGCGCGGCCATGAGCATGAGAGGTCGGACCGTGTCAACCCGTGGACGCCGCGAGACGGGCTCGGAGAGCATGGAACGCATGACCGGACTCGCCATCATCCTGCTGATCATCGGACTCGTGCTGCTGTTCTTCGGCATCTTCGTGGAAGCCGTGAAGTTCTTGCTCTGGGTGGGCATCGTGATCCTCGTGATCGCCGTCATCGCCTGGCTCATGCGGTTCATCAGACGCCAGACGTGATGCCCGAGACCCGACCCGGAGGAGACACCATGTCCAACGACGCCTTCCCCCCTGAAGGGCCCGACTCGACGCACGCGGATTCGGGCGACCCGAACCGAGACCGCGCGGACCTCGCCGACATGCCGCCGACCGAGGTCGACGACGACGCCGTCCGTGCGAACACCTCCGACGCGGACGACGACGCCGGAACGGACGCCGACGCGGCCCGCTCCTGAACGCTCAGTCCTCCACCGTGACCTGCGGCGCGAAGGCCACATAGCCCGCGAAGTCCCGCCCGACCCGCTCCACGGCGCTCGGGAACAGATCCGGATACGCCCAGGCGAGATCGTCGTGCTGCTCGCCGTCGACCACCACGTGGTAGTACTGCGCCGCGCCCTTCCACGGGCACGTGTACGGCGTGGGACTCTCGACGAGCGCGCCGTCGCTGATGCTCGCCGGTGGGAAATACCAGTTGCCCTCGATCCGCACGAGGTCGTCCTGCTCGGCCTCGGCGATCACGGTTCCGTCCAGCGTTGCGCGCATGCGTCGCTCCCTTCGTCTGCTTCGACACTTGTCGCCCGCGCCGTCCGACGTCAACCCCTTGCTCTCCGCACGCGTATCGGTTGGGCTCGAGACATGGACGACAGATCGATCCCCCGTGAGCCGGGGCCCGAACCCGACACGACGGATGCCGCCGAGCCCGACGACACCGACGCTCGACTCGAACCCGAGGACGCGCCGGCGATCCTCGACGAAGAGGGCCAATCCGTCGACTCGGTCGAGATCTAGGCGGCGAGGGCCTCGCCGATGAGACGAGCTGCGGAGTCGAAAGCGCCTGGATTCGGGCCCGCGAAGTTGAGCCGGATGTAACTCCCGGTCGGCTCGGCGGGGAACCATTCGTCGCCGGCTGCGATGAGCACGCCGCGCGCTTCGCTCTCCTTCACCAGGCGGGCGAGATCGGTTCCGTCGTCAAGGCGGACCCAGAGATTCAGCCCGCCTCCTGGAATCACCTCGATGGTCGCGCCGGGGATGTGTGCGCCGACCGCGTCGACGAGCAGGTCTCTGCGCGCTGCGAGCTGTTGCCGGAGCCCCCGCAGGTGTGTGCGCCAGGCCGGCTGAGTGACGACATCCAGCGCGGCGGCCTGCAGGACGCCGCTGACGTACATCGTCTGGGCCTGCAACTCCGCCAGGAGCCGCTCCCGGACGGGGCCGCGCGCGATCACCGCTGCGACGCGGATGGCGGGCGACACGCTCTTGGTGAGGGACCGGACATAGACGACGTGCCCGTGGTCGTCGCGTGCCGCCAGCGATGCGGCATCCGACGTGATGCCGAAATCGTGCGCCCAGTCGTCCTCGATGAGGAACGCGCCGTGGGACCGAACGATGTCGAGCACGGCATCCGCGTGCGATCGTCGCCATTGCACACCGGTCGGATTGGCGAAGGTGGGCTGCGCGTAGAACCCGCGTGCACCGGTCTCGACGAACGCCCTCTCGAGCGCGTCGAGGTCGGGGCCGTCGGCACCGGTCGGGACAGGAACGAGGGTCACCCCGACCTGGCTCGCCGCGAGGATCGCGCCCCAGTACGTCGGCGATTCGACCAGCAGAGTGCCGCCGGGACCGACAATGCTGCGGAACAGCGATCCGAGACCGAGTTGACTCCCGGGCAGGATGATCACGTCACGCGCCGTGGGCGCGGCGAGCTCCGCGGACGTCTGGCGAGCGAGCTCCGCGGCGAACCAGGACCGCAGTTCGAACATCCCCGCCGACGGCGGCCGCTCCACTGCCGCATCGCTGCGCGCGGCCCGGGTGAGCGCGGATCGGACGAGCTGCTCGGGCAGGAGCTCGCGGTCGGGATAACCGGAATGCAGCGAGATCACCTCCGGCACGGTCGGCCGCAACGCTGTCGAGACCGTCGACAGCGTCGCGGGGGGCGGCCCGAGCGCCGCGGTCTGCCAGCCGTAGTCGTGGGCGCGCGCACGACGGACCGTCCGGACGAACGCGCCGACGCCGGGGCGCGTCTCGATGAGTCCGTGCCGTGAGAGGGTCCGCAGCGCCTTCTGCACCGTGACGGGGCTCACCGAATGGCGCACGGTCAGGTCACGGGTCGAGGGCAGCCGGGCTCCGGGCGCGGCAGCCGAAATCCACGCGCGCAGATCCGCCGCGACGCGCTCACTGCTACTCTCTTCCATGACGCACAAGAGTAGCGCTATCGCATATCCCCCGCAGCCGGTACTCCGCGCCCGGAGTGGCCTGGCGTGGGGGCTCCTCGGAGTCGTCGCGTTCTCGTTCACCGTGCCGCTCACCCGCCTCGCCGTCGAAGGCGAGAGGATGTCGCCGCTCTTCGTGGGCAGCGGACGCGCCGTGATCGCCGCTGCTCTCGCGGCAGCCGCCTTGCTTCTCACACGTCAACGCGCGCCGCGCGGCCGGGAGTGGCTGAGCGTGGCCATCGTGGCCGCAGGAGCTGTCGCGGGCTTTCCGCTGCTGACGTCGTTCGCGCTCACCACGGCCCCTGCGAGCCACGGTGCCGTCGTCATCGCGCTCCTTCCGGCGACGACAGCCGTCGTCGCCGTGCTTCGCACACGCGAACGTCCGTCGCGGTCGTTCTGGATCGCGGCAGCCCTGGGTGCCGTGGCCGCCGCCTGGTTCGCGACGATCCAGGGCGGCGGATTCGGAAGCATCCACGGCACAGATGTGCTGCTGTTCAGCGCGGTGATCCTCTGTGCCGTGGCGTACGCCGAAGGCGGAGTGCTGTCGAGGACGCTGGGGTCGTGGCAGACGATCTCGTGGGCGCTCGTCGTCGCGTCACCGGTGATGGCGGTGCTGACCGGGGTCGCGGTCGTCGAGCAGCCGCCCACCGCGACCGTCATCGAATGGGCCTGCTTCGCCTATCTCGGCGTCGTGAGCATGTTCCTGGGTTTCTTCGCGTGGTATCGCGGCCTCGCCATCGGTCCCATCGCGCAGGTCAGTCAGGTGCAGCTCGTGCAGGCCGTCCTGAGCATCGTGTGGGCGGCCCTGCTGCTGGGCGAGCGAGTCACGTGGACGACACTCCTCGGCGCCGCCGCCATCATCTCGTGCGCACTGATCGCGGTGCGATCGCGCAACCGCACGGGGTGATCGGCGCCGTCGATCAGCGCTCGAGCACGGTCGCCTCGACGCCCCAGCCCAGCGGGACGACGCGCGAGACGCGCCAACCGGCGGCACCCGCGAGGGCGCCGATCGCGTCGGCGTCGCGGGGCGGCGAACCGGTGGCGGCGAAGACGTGCAGCGCTTCCTCGTCGGCGTGCGGGTTCAACCCGTCGGGACGGGAATCCTCGATGACGACGGCCACGCGCGTGACGCCCGCCAGTTCGGCGAGCAGAACGGATGCCTCGGTGTCGGTCCGGTGCGCGAGCGCGCGCGCCGCGACGGCGAGATCGACGGATGCGCCGGCCCCGGAGTCACGCTCGATCCAGCTGATCTCCGTGAGATCGTCGGCTTCGGACCTCAGGGCGGCGAGGGCGGTGGCGGATTCCCAGATGTCGACGCGAGGGTTCCGCTCCGAGGCGGTGAGCGCATCGGCCACGAGCACGGCGCCCGGTCCCGTCAGCCGGACCGACCTGGCGGCATCCCATACGGGGTCGGCCATCAGCCCGTCGAGCAGGTAGGCGAGTGCGCCGGCCTCGTGCACGAGTTCGTCGTACCGCGCGGGGTCGGAGCGGGCCCAGTCATCGAGGGTCGTCCCGTGATACTCGGCCCACGGAGAGGTTCCGGTCCGCACGGCGGGCGCGAACGACGCCAGTGCGAGCAGCCGGTCGGCTTCGAGACCGTCGTACTCTTCGCGTTCGTGCTCGTCGGCGATGAGCTCTTCACCGAGGGCCCCCAGGTGCAGTTCGGCGGGGTCCCCACGCAGCACTCCGTGCGTGACCAGGGTGCCCAAGAGCAGGTCGAGGTCGCGACGCGCCAGTGCGCAGCGTGCCGCCACGTCGGTGGCCGACAGGCCCGGTGCATCCGCCACGGCGTCGACGATTCCCGTCTGCAGCGCGGCGCGGACCGTCAGCCACACGAGCGGAGACACCACCGGCGGCAGCTCCGCGTCGCTCGCCGCGCCGCCGTCCGCGACCGTCTGGGGCTCGGCATGCCAGTAGCCGGTCACGTTGATGTGGGCCTTGGGAAGGCCGAGCTCGCGCGAGAGGAAGCGGCGGGCGGGCAGCAGCGCGCGGCTCTCGCCCGCGAGCCACGCATACAGCCCGGTACCGTCGTCGCCGCACGCCCGCCGCACGATGTCGTCCAACGCGCCGGCGTCGGTGGCATCCGCCTCGATCCACTCCAGGGTGTCCTCCGCACGCACAGCGAGCTGCTGCCGTGCCGAGGGGTCTCCGATCATCACGGCGATCGTCGCGGGCACCTCGATAGGGCGCTCGTCGAGGAACCGGCCGATCGCCGGCAGAGCGGTCTCGTCGCCCACGAGCACGATGCGGGAGACGTCATCGGGAAGGATCGTCGACGACTTCGGCCCGACGAACCACAGGTCATCCCCCACCGCGGCGCGCATCGCCCACGATGCCGCGGGTCCGTCGCCGTGCAGCACGAAGTCGAGGTCGACCTCGACCGCGCCGTCGTCGTCGACACGCACGGCGCGCGGCGTGTAGTCGCGGCCCTCCCGCGTCTGACTCGGCCCCCACTCGATGCCGTGCTCGACCTGCTCCGGAAGGGCGGCGGTCACATCGCCGTCCGACGCGAAGATCAGCTTCACATGGTCGTCGAAGCCGGGGGCGGCGAACGCGGGGTGCCGCCATGCACCGCGGTCGAACGCGGCGAGCTGCTCACCGCCGATCGTGACGCGGCGCATCCGCGGGGTCACGTCGGTGACGCGACGCACCTGTACGCGGCGGACGACGAGCGGATGCGTCGAGAATGCGCGCTGGGCCATGTCAGGAGAACCGCTCCTCGATGATGTCCAGCAGCGCCAGCGCCTCGTCGTAGTCGCCGCGCAGCACCCAGTACGGAAGCACATGCACGCTGTCGCTCTGGAAGGCCGGGAGCGCGGCGTACACGGGGTTCGCCCGCAGCGCGTCGAGGTCGGCGAAGTCGCCGTTGAAGCCCATGACGAAGACGGTCGGCTGGGTGATCGTCTGGCCGACCTGCTCCGTGGAGAGCTCGAACATGTCGCCGCCCCCGCCGTACACCTCGAAGCCGCCGTCGGCGAAGATCGGAGCGGGCTCGATGCCGACCTCGGTGAACTCGGTCGGCAGGCCGAGCGACTCGACGAGCGCGTACGCCGTGCCGTCCGACGTCATGGCGAGGAAGGCCGATGGCGCCTCGGGCGGCGTGATCGCCGCGGCGACCTCCGAGGCGCGCGCGCTATAGGTCGCCAGCGCCTCCTGATATTCGGCGTCGCGCTGGAAGACGCCGGCGAGGAACTCGAACTGCGCGCGCCAGTCGCCGAGATCGCGCCCGACGAGGACGGTCGGCGCGATGTCGCTCAGCTCGTCGTAGACCTCTTCGGCCTGCGCGAGGGGGAAGCCGATGCCTCCGCCGATGATGAGGTCGGGGTCGGTCGCGAGGATCGCCTCGAGGTCGAATCCGTCGACGCTCCACGGCAGGAACTCCGTGCCGTCGTCCTCGGCGTCGTCGGCCCAGAACTCCGAGTAGGTCCCCTCGGACTGGTTCGCATCCTCGGGGATCGTCGCGGTCACGGGCACGTCGAGGTTGTAGAGGTATCCCGCCAGCGCGTAGTTGAGCACGACGATGCGCTGCGGGTCGTCGGGAACCTCGACATCGCCGTAGTCCGTCGTCACGGTGTGCGTCGTGCCCGCGGCATCCGGCGTCTCGGTCTCGGGCGCGTCGGATGATGCGGCGCAGCCCGTCAGGCCCAGGACGGCGACGAGGGCGATTGCGGCGAGCGGACGAGCGGTGTGCATGGGGCCTCGCAGTGTGGGATGTTCGATGGATGCCACCCCTCGAGGCGGCGAGTAAGGCAAGGCTATGCTTAGCTCTGTCGATTCTGAAAATCGGACACGCGCGGCCGTACCGACCCACCGTGCCCCTCCCCCGGAAACCACATGAGCCTGACGACCGTGCCGCGCCCGACGCGTTCCGCGTCGCCGCGCACAGCGAGACGGCTCATCGCTCTCGCGGGCGCGGTTCTGCTGCTCATCGTCGTCTCGACGGTCAGCCTGGCTGTCGGGTCGGCGATGCTGCCGCTCGACGTCGTCTGGGACGCCTTCTTCGCACCGGACGGGTCGCCGGCGCAGGTCACGGTGACCGAGGCGCGCGTGCAGCGCACGATCCTCGGTGTGCTCGTCGGAGCCGCGCTCGGCGTCGCGGGCGGACTCATCCAGGCACTCACGCGGAACCCGCTGGCCGATCCCGGCATCCTCGGCGTCAACGCGGGAGCCGGATTCGCGATCGTGCTCGGTGTCGCGCTGTTCGGCGTGACCCGCATCGACCAGTACCTGCCGTTCGCCTTCATCGGCGCGATCGCCGCCACGGCGCTGGTCTACCTCATCGCGAGCGGCGGCCGCGGAGCACCGACGCCCGTGCGCCTGACGCTCGTCGGCATCGCCTTCGGCGCCGTGCTCATGGGCGTGACGCAGACGCTCACCCTCATCGACCCCGAGACGTTCGATCGGATGCGCTTCTGGGGCGCGGGGACGATCGCCGACCGCCCCGAGGGCACGGTCGCGACGATCGTGCCGTTCATCGTCGGCGGGCTCATCGTCGCGGCGATCGCGGCCCGTCCGCTCAACGCGCTCGCTCTCGGGGACGAGCTCGCCCGCTCGGTCGGTGTGAAGATCGGGCTCACGCGCCTGCTCGTCGTCGTCGCGGTCACGCTGCTGTGCGGTGCCGCGACGGCGGCCGCGGGGCCGATCTCGTTCGTCGGACTGATGATCCCGCACGCCGTGCGCTGGGTGACGGGGCCCGACTGGCGATGGATCCTCGCGTTCTCGGTCGTGCTCGCCCCGGCCCTCGTCCTGGTCTCCGACATCATCGGCCGGCTCGTCGTCTTCCCCGCCGAGCTGCAGGTCGGTGTCGTGACCGCGTTCGTCGGCGCACCCGTGCTCATCGCACTCGTGCGGCGTTCCCGCGCGAGAGCACTGTGAGTGCGGACAGCGGCGTCCGGGCCGCAGCATCCGGATTCCTCGTCGTGCGCGCGGGCCCGGTCGGATTCCGCACGACGCGCCGGGCGGTCATCGTGGGCGTCGCCATCCTCGTCGTCACGATCGCGCTCGCGGCGTGGGCGCTGACCCTCGGCAGCTTTCCCCTCTCGATCGGCGACATCGTCGCGGCCTTCGCCGGCACGGCCGACGACCGCGTCTCGACGGTCGTGCTCGACTGGCGGATGCCGCGGGTCGTCGGCGCCCTCGTGTTCGGTGCGGCGCTGGGCCTGAGCGGTGCGATCTTCCAATCGCTGACGCGCAATCCGCTCGGAAGCCCCGACATCATCGGGTTCACGACGGGCTCCTACACGGGCGTCGTGGTCGTGCTGTTCCTCGGTGGCGGCGGATACGCCGCGATGGCGTCCGGTGCGCTCGCGGGCGGGCTGCTCACGGCGTTCGCGGTGTACGTGCTCGCGTTCCGGCGCGGCGTGCAGGGGTTCCGGTTCATCGTGGTCGGCATCGCGGTATCGGCGCTGCTCGCGTCGGTCAACACGTGGTTCTCGGTCAAGGTCGACGTCGATCTCGCACTGCGCGCGGCCGTGTGGGGCGCGGGAAGCCTGGGACTCGTCGATGCGAGGTCGGTGATGCTCGGGGCCATCGTGCTCGCCGTCATCGCCGCGTTCGGTCCGATGGCTCAGCGACGGATGCGACGTCTCGAACTCGGCGACGACGCCGCCGCGATGCTGGGGGTGCCGGTGGAGCGCACGAAGGCGCTCCTCATCGTGCTGGGCGTCGCAGCGATCGCCCTCGTCACGGCGGCCGCGGGACCGATCGCGTTCGTCGCGCTCGCGGCGCCGCAGATCGCGCGGCGCCTGACCGGTCACGGCGCATCCGTCGACCTGCTCGGATCCGCGCTCGTCGGAGCCGTGCTGCTGCTGGCCGCCGACGTCGTCGCGCAGCATGCGATCCCCGGCACAGCACTGCCGACGGGCGCTGTCACGGTCTGCCTCGGCGGCGGCTACCTGGTGTGGCTGCTCGCGCGCGAGAGCCGACGCAACCTGCAAGGGAGACCGGCATGACCGGAGTCGACAGGATCACGACGGGACGCCTGTCCGCGCGAAGCCTGAGCGCGGGATACGGAGAACGCGCCGTGCTCGCGAACCTCGATCTCGACGTGCTGGACGGCGAGCTCACGGTCATCGTGGGACCCAACGCGTGCGGCAAGTCGACGCTGCTGCGCTCGCTCGCGCGTCTGATCGCGCCCACGAGCGGGCACGTGCTGCTCGACGGCGACGACATCCGACGGCTGCCGACGAAAGAGGTCGCGCGTCGCGTCGGACTGCTGCCGCAGACCTCGATCGCCCCCGAGGGAATCACGGTCGCTGATCTGGTCGGCCGGGGGCGGTATCCGCACCAGTCGCTGCTGTCATCGTGGTCGACGCAGGACGAGCGGGTCGTGGATGCCGCGATGGCGGCCACCGACGTGACAGATCTCGCGTCGCGGCACGTCGACGAACTGTCGGGCGGTCAGCGCCAGCGCGTGTGGATCGCGATGGTGCTCGCCCAGGAGACGCCGGTCGTGCTGCTCGACGAACCCACGACGTTCCTCGACATCGGGCATCAGCTCGATGTGCTCGAACTCGTGTCGACGCTGCGCGCGCAGGGCCGGACGGTCGTCGCGGTGCTGCACGAGATCAATCACGCCGCCCGTTACGCGACGCACCTCGTCGCGATGCGCGACGGACGCATCCTCGCGCAGGGTCGCCCGCGCGACATCCTCGACGAGGCACTCGTGCGCGAGGTCTTCGGTGTCGAGGCCCGGGTGTTCCCCGACCCCGACACGGGCGCGCCGGTCGTGCTCCCCCGCCGCGCCGTGCGCTGAGCGGTCCCGCAGGTTCTGCGACCGGAGCGCCTCAGAGCCGATCCCAGACACGGTGCCTCGTGAGCAGGTCGAGCATGCCGTCCACGATCGTCGAGGCGGAGCCCGTGAGAACACCCGCCGCACCGCCGTCGATCCGCGCCTCGGTGAGCACGGACGCACCCGCGTCGGTCGCGCCGATCGCCTTGCCGTGTCGGAAGGCCTCTTCGAACGCGCGCACGATCTCGGGCACGGTCGAGGGTGCGAGCGCGATGATGCCGTCGAGCTCGATGCTGGCCACCGTGTCGGCACTGCGTTGGATCGGGATGTCGCCGAGCGTTCCGCCGTGCTCGGCGATGACGAGCGGCGTGACGTCTTTCGCGTGCAGCGCCTCGCGAACGGCCTGCACCTCGGCGAGGTCGGCATCGGGGCCGGCGAGGATTCCGATGGTGCGTCCATCGACCGGCCACGTGCGGCCGATCATGCTGACCGCGGGGCTCGGCTCGACGTCGCCGAGGACGGCGGATGCGGCGGGCGCGGGCAGACCGAGGGCATCCGCGACGGTCTGGCACAGATCGGCGTCGATGTTCGCGAGCGCGGCGAGCTGGCGTTCCTTGATCGCCTGTTCGTAGCATTTGCCGAGCTCGAACGCGTAAGCGCCCGCGACGTGCTCCTGCTCGATCGGCGTCAGGGAGAGGTAGAAGAGCCGCGCCTGTGAGAAATGGTCGTCGAAGCTCGCGGCCTTGTCCCGCGTGATCGCGGCCTCGGGCACGACGGTCGGCACGTCGATGAACGCACCGTCGGCCGTGCCGGCGCGGAAGGGGCATCCGCCGTCGAGGGAGTTGGGGTGGTACGGCGCGACACCGCCGTGGACCGCGGTCTGGTGCATCCCGTCGCGAAGCATGTCGTTGACGTCGGCGTGCGGGCGATTGATCGGCAGCTGGGCGAAGTTCGGTCCGCCGAGCCGCGAGAGCTGCGTGTCGAGGTACGAGAACAGCCTGCCCTGCAGCAGCGGGTCGTTCGTCACGTCGATGCCGGGCACGAGGTGGCCCGGGTGGAAGGCGACCTGCTCGGTCTCGGCGAAGTAGTTCGTCGGATTCGCGTCGAGCGTCATGGTTCCGATGATCTGCAGCGGAGCGAGTTCTTCCGGCACGAACTTGGTCGGATCGAGCAGGTCGATGCCGGCGAAGGTCTCATCCGGGGTGTCCGGCAGCACCTGGATCGCGAGGTCCCACTGCGGGTGGGCGCCCGCCTCGATCGCGTCGGCGAGGTCGCGTCGATGGAAGTCCGGGTCTTTGCCGCCGGCCATCTGCGCCTCTTCCCAGACGAGCGCGTGCGTGCCGAGCTTGGGCCGCCAGTGCAGTTTGACCAGGACGGTGTCGCCCGCCTCGTTCACCATCCGGAAGGTGTGGACGCCGAAGCCCTCCATCATCCGATACGACCGAGGGATGCCGCGATCAGACATGTTCCACATGACGTGGGCCTGCGCCTCGGTGTGCAGCGAGACGAAGTCCCAGAACGTGTCGTGCGCCGCCGTCGCCTGCGGGATCTCGCGATCGGGATGCGGTTTGACCGAGTGCACGATGTCGGGGAACTTGATGCCGTCCTGGATGAAGAAGACGGGCATGTTGTTCGCGACGAGGTCGTAGACGCCCTCGGACGTGTAGAACTTCGTCGCGAACCCGCGGGTGTCGCGGGCGGTGTCCATCGACCCGCGTGATCCGACGACGGTCGAGAATCGCACGAAGACGCGCGTCTTCTCACCCGCACGCAGGAACGCGGCGCGGGTGACCGACTCGGCGGCACCGTTGGCCGTGAACGTGCCGTGCGCGGCGGCGCCGCGGGCGTGCACGACCCGCTCGGGGATGCGCTCGTGGTCGAAGTGCATGATCTTCTCGCGCAGGTGGTGGTCCTGCATGAGCACGGGCCCGCGCGGTCCGGCGCGCAGCGAGTGATCGGTGTCGCGCAGTCGGGTGCCCTGCGCCGTCGTGAGCCACTGGCCCTGCTGCGCGTTCGTCTCGACCGGTGCTCCGGTGGCAGCACCCGTAGGCGACCGGGTTTCGGGCCCGGACTGATCAGCTTTCGGGGGAAGCGGACCGCGCGGCGTCTCGGGCTCGGGCAGCGAAGGCGACTCGGATGCGGGGGCTCCGGGAATGGGCGGGTGGGCGTCGTTGCTCATGGTCGTCATGGTCCCTGGGTCGTATCGGCCCGGAGCCGGGAGACTGCCGGGGTCGGACAGGTCCCCCGAGGTTAGGCACGACGGCGCGGCTCGCTCCAGCGGGTTGACTCACCGGAAGTGCTCCCCTATGCGTCACTTCCGCGTGTGGACCTGGGTGCCTGTTCTCGGCATCGCATCGTGCATCCTGCTGCTGACCCCGCAGCGCCCCCTCGTGTGGCTCTTCGCGGGGGTGTTGCTCGCGATCGGCGTCGACTTCCTCGCCCGCTGGGGCCGGGCTCGCAGCGATCGGTAGACCGCTGCCGTAGACGTCATCATGGCTGCGCCCTAGATTCGGCACATGATCGTGAGGATGCTGGCGGTCGACCCGCTCGATGTCATCGGCGCCGTCGTCGTGCCGGTCGTGGCGATCCTGGTGAGCACGGGCATCGCGGTCTGGCTCGCGCGTCGCGAGCGCACGGCGAGCGAGCGTGCGCACACCCGCGTCGAGATCGTCGCGCTCGTGCGAGCGCTCACCGATCTCGAACGCACCGCGGCCCGGAACGACCACGATGGCGCGCGAGAGGCCTCGGTGCGCTTCTCGTCGACCCTGAACGCGTTCACGGCGCACCTCGAGAAGAAGGATCTCGCCGTGCCGCGTTATCTCGCGATCGTCATGAACCGGGGCATCGAGACCGGTGACCTCGAGAAGATCGGCCGGACCGCACTCTTCCTCAGCAACTGCGTCGATTCGTGGCTGCGCGGCACGGTGACATCCGCGCAGTTCGCGCAGCACACTCCCCCGGACACCAACGAGGTCTGGCAGGACGACGTCGATCTGGCCGGATGGGCTCAGGCGATCGGCATCGAGACCCGCTGATGTCAGACGGCGCCGTGCGTGTGCATGCGCTCGCCGTCGGCGTTGAAGATGCTCAGCACCTCGGCGGGGCGCGAGCCCGCGGCGCTCAAGGCATGCGGCGTGCGGGTGTCGAATTCGGCGGCCTCGCCGCGCGCGAGCACGAGATCCTGCGCGCCCAGCCGCAAGCGGAGCCGGCCGCTCAGGACATAGAGCCACTCGAACCCGTCGTGCACCTGAAGATCCGGCAGCTCGGTCACGGGCGGGTAGGTGATCTTGAAGGTGCTGACGGGCGAGTCCTCGAGCGCCAGCGGTGCGATCACGAGCCCGTTGCGCCGGATCACCGGCCGCCGCACACGCGGATCGGCGGACTCGTCGCGCACGAGGTCGTCGATCCGGATCCCGAGCTGGCGCGTCACGGGCAGAAGCAGTGCGAGGCTCGCCTGACGCTTGCCGGACTCGAGCCGCGACAGCGTGCTCACCGACATGCCAGACCGCGTCGCGACCTCTTCGAGCGTGAGCGCCTTGGCCTGTCGGACGTCGCGCAGGCGCCGTCCCACGTGTGCGAGTTCATCCGTCACGGATCCTCCTCTTTGCCATTTCGGCAAACGCGATTGCCAATCAGCAGTCTGCCATGCACGCTATGAGGCATGGAACAGTGGGATGCCCTCGTGATCGGAGCCGGCGCGGCCGGTCTCAGCGCCGCGCAGATGCTCGGCCGGTCGCGCCGACGGACGCTCGTCATCGATGCGGGATCGCCGCGCAACCGCTTCGCGGCGCATGTGCACGGCGTGCTGGGACAGGACGGCACGCCGCCGGCCGAGCTCCTGCACCGGGGCCGCGTCGAGCTCGATCCCTATGGAGTCGTCGTGCGCGCAGCATCCGTTCTTCGCGTCGAAGAGCACCCGATGGGTGTCACGGTCGCACTCGACGACGGCCGCAGGGAGTCCGCGCGAACCCTCGTCGTCGCGACGGGGATCACCGATGATCTGCCGGACATCCCGGGACTCGCCGAGCGCTGGGGTACCGGCGTGCTGCACTGCCCGTACTGCCACGGGTGGGAGGTCCGCGATCGCCGGTTGGGCGTGCTGATCGTTTCGCCGCTTCAGGCGCACCAGGCGCAGCTCGTGCGGCAGTGGAGCGACGACATCGTCGTCTTCGGCGGCGTCGAGCCCGATGTCGAACGGCGATTGCGTGCGCGGGGCGTCGAGATCGTGACCGATCCGGTCGTCGAGGTGCTCGGCGACGGCGCCGACGTCACGGGCGTCCGGCTGCGCGACGGCCATACGGTGCCCGTCGACGCGATCTTCACGATGGGCGGCGCTTCACCGCACGACGGATTCCTCGCCGGTCTCGACCTCGAACGCACCGAAACCCCGTTCGGCGCGTTCCTCGCGGTGGATGCCACGGGCCGGACGAGCTCCCCGCGCATCTGGGCTGCCGGCAACGTCGTGAGCCCGATGGCGAACGTGCCGCAGTCGATGGGCGCGGGAGCCATGGCCGGCGCCGCTGTCAACGGCGCGCTCGTCGACGAGGATTTCGCGAGTGCGGTGGAGTCGCCGGCCGAACATTGGGAGGAGCGCTACGCCACCCCGATGTGGTCGGGGCGACCGAACCGCACGCTGGTCGACGTCGCCTCCGGACTCGACCCCGGCCGCGCGCTCGATCTCGGCTGCGGCGAGGGCGCCGACGTGATCTGGCTCGCCGAGCAGGGGTGGGATGCCACGGGCCTCGACATCTCGTCGACCGCGGTGGAGCGGGCTCGGGCCGCGGCCGACGAGGCCGGGGTGGCGGCGCGCTTCGAGGTCGCGGATCTGAGCAAGTCGGTGACCGAGGGCTCGTACGACCTCGTCACCGCGTCGTTCTTCCACTCATCGGTCGAGCTGGACCGCACTGGCGCGCTGCGGCGGGCGACGGATCTCATCGCGCCGGGTGGGCGCTTGCTGATCGTCTCGCACGGCGGTCCCCCGCCGTGGACAGGGCCCGGTCACGACCACGTGTTCCTCTCGCCCGCTGACGAACTCGCCGCGCTCGCGCTCGACGCGGCTGCGTGGATCACCGAACTCGCTGAAATCCGGACTCGCGAGGTGACCGCCCCCGACGGCTCAGCCTCGACGCTCGACGACACCGTCGTGCTGGTGCGCCGGCGGGTGTGAGCCGCGGCAGGGGTGCCGGCGTTCTCAGCGCGCCGCTCGACGAACGGGGGCGGGAGCCGTTCGGGTGCCGTCTAGAGGTCGAACCTCCCCCGTGGTGCCCTCACCTGTTGCCGGAGAAGCGGACCGCGGCGCGCACCTGAGCGGCGGCGCTCGCGCCGAGTCCGAGCGGCCAGCGCTGCATGATGTATGCCGCAGCATCATCCACAGTCAGCTGCCGGGTGGAGTTCCCGACGCGAACCCATAGTTCAGGCGGCACATTCCTGCCGGGTCGCAGGTACACCGGCGACGGTGACGCAGTCATCTGCACCCGGCAGACGGTGCGGGCGGGCTCGCCGTCGACCTCCGCGAAGTCGACCTCCACGAGGGCGGCGGCAGCCGTCCCGAGCGTCGTCGTGATCAGATCACGCAGCCACAACTCGAACCGATCGACATCCGGGGTCTTCAGCGTCGCCAGGTCGGAGTCGAGCCCGAGGGGCGTTCCGTGATCGTCGACACCGATGAGCAGCACACCACCATCCGCGTTGAGGAACGCCGCAGCCGTCTTGGCGACCACGTGCTCCATCCGCTCGTCCTTCTGACCGGTGCGGAGATTGACGCGGGCGGTGGACTTGAACTCGATGGTGCCCGACTCCCCTGCCATGAGCAACTCGGCCACAGTGGCACGCACCGGCTTCTGCAAATGCGCGGCAGCCGCCCCATAGCCCGCGATGAACAGGATCGACACGCCCAGCGGCAGGATCAACGCGAGCGGGCTGCTGAGGTGCGGATCCGGCGCGACCAGATCGGCGAGCAGGAGCCCCGCAACGATTCCGATGATCGACAACACGATGGCCGTCGACCAGCGCAGCCGCGCACGACGACGCAAGAGCAAACGCGCGGCACCCGAGAACCCCCAGGCAAGGAGGAGGGCGACCAGGATCGCTACACCGACCACCCACAGCGGCACCCGGGAGAGGATGTCTCCGTCCACAGTCAGCTTCATCTCCTCGCGCAGCAACAGACGTTCCCATTCAACCTAGGGCCAATCGGACACTCACCGTTCTCTTCGACTAGCGGGTGCCGCACGCAGGGGCGTCAGCACGATCCCGACCCTCCGCAGGTGCTGAGGGTGAGCCCCGAAAGTGCGGGCACACTGTGGGTCGCGAAGCGGCGCCGGGCGCAAGCAAACGAAAAGGGCCAGAAATCCGCGTGGTTCCGCGGGCTTCTGACCCTCTTCCGTGACAGCGGCTTGTGGAGATGGGGGGAATCGAACCCCCGTCCATCGCTGAGTCTCCGCGCATTCTCCGGGCGCAGTCTGTGCAGACGTTCTACTCGGCCCCGACCTTTGTCACAGACAACTAAGTCGACAAGCCCAGCCTGGGAAGAGTCCCGCGTGACGTCCAGACGCCGTCACACAGCAAGATTCCTAGATGACGCCAGGAACCGTGTCGGAATCAGCCACGGCCTGACGGACTATCGGGCTCGCTTATGCAGCGAGGGCGAAGTCGTTGCGCTTTGAATCGGCAACTATAGGTTTGCAGGGAGCGTTCACGAGATAACCCTGCATCCTCGGCCCGCTTCTCGTGGATTCGCAAGCAATGTCGAAACCGATCATCCCCGTGAACCTTCTCTCGAAGGGAACCGCTGTCACTCTGTGGAGTTGTCATTCCCCGGGCGAACCCGAGCATCCCAGGCTACAACAGATCACTCTCCCCCGCCATTCCCGCGGCGCGCTCTGACCGCTACTCTTGCGCCATGAGCCAGCAACGTCGTGGCCGAACTTCTGCAGTGACCGTCGCCCTGTGCCTCGCCTTCGCTCTGGCCGGATGCTCCGCAGGCACTGCGCCCGCGGCATCCACCACTCCTTCTCCCACTGCGACGGCCACGCCTACGCCCACCCCCACCCCGACGCCCAGTCCCGAGCCGCTCGCACTCACGTGCGACACGATCATCACGCCCGAGGCCGTCGCCGACTTCGCCGCGTTCGGCTGGACGGGTCAAGAACGTCCGAACGGACCGTGGACCGTCGGCAGCGAGCCTTTCGAGGACGGCCTGGCGTGCCAGTGGATGCTGGATCACTCGGTCGCCACCGACAACTTCTCGTGGTTCGGATGGGCGCCGATGGATGCCGCGCAGGCGGCCGCCGTCACCAGCTCGCTGACCGACAGCGGCGAATTCCTGTCCGACGAGACGCCCGACGGGGTCTATCTGACGATCGACCCGAGCCTCGCGATGGTGACCGACGAGAACGGCTACGGGATCACGTACCTTCTCGCGGACGGATGGATCGCAGGGGCCGGCACGCGCGCGGAGCTGATGCTCGTGCGCGTGCCCGAGGGGTGGGCGCCGGAGGGCGACTGAACGCAGCCACGCGTAGAGTCTCAGCATGAGCGAAGTGATCATCACCGTCCGCGGAGAGCACGAGACGCGCGTCGCGCCCGAAGAGGCCGTCGCGACCCTCACGGTGCGGACCGAGGGGCCCGAGCGCGGCGACGTCGTCGAGCGGATCTCCGCGCTCACCGCCCCGCTGCGCGACGACCTCGCCGCGCGAAAGCTCGCGGGCGGGCTGGCCGACTGGTCGAGCCAGCGCGTCTCTCTCTGGGCGAACCGCCCGTGGAACAACGAGGGCAAGCAGCTCTCGCTCGTGCATTACGCATCGGTCGAGGTGACGGCCACCTTCACCGACTTCGCGGCGCTGTCGTGGTGGCTCACCGAGGTGGCCGAGCGCGAAGGGGTGCAGATCGACGGGGTCGCCTGGCGCTTGACGCCGAACTCCGAACGGCACGCCGAGGCTGCTGTCGCGGCGGAGGCGGTGCGCGTCGCGGTCGATCGCGCGACGGCCTACGCCTCGGCCGTCGGGCTGACGAAGGTGACCCCCGTCGAGCTCGCCGATGTAGGCCTGCTCACGCGCGGCAGCGACGGAGGCGGGGCGGCTCCCGAGATGCTGCGCATGGCGAAGGCGTCGTTCAGTGCGGATGCCGCGGCTCCGGCTTTCGAGTTCGAGCCCGATGACATCGTGGTCTCTGCCGCGGTCGAGGCGCGGTTCACGGCACAGTGACCCGCGACGGGTGACCGCGGCTCAGTCGCCGAGGCGGTTGCGGGAGCGCATGGCGCGCTCGGCTTCGCGCTTGTCTTCGCGCTCGCGGATCGTCTGCCGCTTCTCGTACTCGCGCTTGCCCTTCGCGACCGCGATCTCGACCTTCGCTCGTCCGTCTGAGAAGTACAGCTTGAGCGGCACGAGCGTATAGCCGCCCGCCGACACGGCGTGCGAGAGCTTCACGATCTCGTCTTTGTGCAGTAGCAGCTTGCGCGTGCGCTTGGCGGCGTGATTCGTCCAGTGCCCCTGCGAGTACTCGGGGATGTGCACCGCATCGAGGAACGCCTCTCCTCCATCGATGTAGGCGTAGCCGTCGGTGAGGTTCGCACGCCCCTGGCGCAGGGACTTCACCTCGGTGCCCGTGAGCACGAGCCCCGCCTCGTACGTCTTCTCGATCGCATAGTCGTGGCGCGCGCGGCGATTGGTCGCCACGACCTGCTCCCCGCGTTCCCTGGGCATGAGTGCTCCTCGATATCGGATGCCGCATCCACCGGTTCGGCGCACGACAGCCCGTCAGTCTATCAACGGAGCGTGCTCGCGAGAATCAGGCGCGTAGCCATCGCCTGATCGCGAAGCCCGCGGACAGCGCCGCGAGGGCGATGCCGATCACGATCAGGATCGGCACGACGAGCCACGCCTCGGTCATCCCGACCCAGGTCGTGACGAAGTTGACGCGGTCGCGCAGGTAGCCGTTGACGCCGAAATGGACACCCGCCAGCACCGTTCCCGACGCGAGCACCGACCCGATGAGCGCGGCGAAGACGCCCTCGAGCACGAACGGTGTCTGGATGAACCGATTGGATGCACCGACCAGGCGCATGATCCCGATCTCTCGTCTCCGGGCGAACGCCGACAATCGGATCGTCGTCGCGATCAGAAGGACCGCGGCGATGAGCATGAGACCCGCGATGCCGACCGCGATATAGGTCGCGACGGTCAGGGCCGCGAACAGCGGCTCGAGGTACTGCATCTCGTCGCGCACCTCTTCGATGCCCGGGGTTCCCGAGAACGCTTCGACGATGACGTCGGATTGGCGCTGGTCGACGAGGTTGATGATGAACGTCTCGTTGAGGCTCTCGGGCGCGACGACGCTCGCGTAGTCCTCGCCGAGCAGGTCGATGACGTTCTGGTAGACCTGTTCGCGATCTTCGAACTCGACGCCGCGGATGAGTCCCGCCAGCGCGGGGCTCTCGAGTTTGGCTTCGACATCGGTCAACTGTTCGGGCGTGGCGACGCCGTCGGTACAGGTCGCCTCGGTCGAGACGTCGGTGCACATGAAGATCTTGACCTGTGCCCGATCGACCCAGAAGTCGCGCATCGTGCCGATCTGCATCTGCATGAGCACGGCGGCGCCGACGAAGGTGAGCGAGACGAACGTGACGAGCACGACGGACACGACCATCGACGCGTTGCGGCGCAGACCAGAGAACGCTTCGGAGAGAATGAGCCCGACCCTCATGATGTCGGCCCCACTTCGTCGTCACGATCCGCGTCGGCAAGCCCCAGCCGGTCGGCGAGGCCGAGCTCCGAGACATCCATCTCGATCGCCTCGACGACGGGAATCGGATTCGTGCGCGGGGTGGTCTGTTCCGGAACGGGCTGCGGCTCGGCGACGGGCGCCGGCGCCGGCTGCTCACCGGCAGGAGCCGTCTCCTCCGCCTGCGCGAGCTGTTCGGCGGACTCGATGATCGCAGCATCCGTCGCCGCCACGGCACGCGCTTCGAGCGCGGGCTCGGCCGCATCGGTCGCGGCGGCGACGGCGGCGTCGACGGCTTCGGAGTCGACGACGCCGGTCTCGACGATCTCGCGGTGCAGCTCGAGCACGGCAGTGAGGGCGGCGACGGCGGCCGCGCCCTTCTCCGGTTCGGGCGCCAGGCTCGGAATGGCCGAGGTGTCGCCGTATCCGCCGTGGCGCTCGTCACGCACCATCTCGCCGTGGCGCAGTTCGATGACGCGCCGCTGCATCTGATCGACGAAGCCGGCCTCGTGGGTCGCCATCACAACGGTCGTCCCACCCGCATTGATGCGCGAGAGCAGCTGCATGATGTCGACGGATGTCGCGGGGTCGAGGTTTCCGGTCGGCTCGTCGGCGAGCAGCACCTGCGGTCGGTTGACGAGCGCCCGCGCGATCGCGACACGCTGCTGCTCACCGCCCGAGAGCTCGTGAGGGAACCGCTTCTCCTTGCCCGCGAGGCCTACGAGCGCGAGCACCTCGGGCACGGCCTGCTGCACGAATCCGCGCGACGAGCCGATCACCTGCAGGGTGAACGCGACGTTCTGGAACACCGTCTTGGTCGGGAGCAGGCGGAAGTCCTGGAACACGGCGCCGATGTGACGGCGGAAATAGGGCACCTTGCGGTTGGACAGCGTGCGCAGATCCCGGCCGAGCACGACGACGCGACCTTCCGAGGGCACCTCCTCGCGAAGGATCAGTCGCAGGCACGACGACTTCCCCGAGCCGGAGGCGCCGACGAGGAAGACGAACTCCCCGCGTTGCACCTCGAAGTCGACTTCGCTCAGGGCGGGCCTCGGGGTGCCACGGAAGCGCTTCGTGACGTTTTCGAACCGGATCATGGCTCATCGAGCCTAAGCGGGCTCGGTGCGGGCGCTCCCAGCGACACCCGAGAGGCGCCATCCGAGTGTTCGGATGACAGCGTGGCACAGACCCCCGCGGCGCTCATCGCTTCCTCCACAGAACGGCACGAAAGACGTTCTCCACAGATTTTCGAAATGACCTCGGATCTGGGTGAAATCGAGGCCCGAATGTCGGAGGGGGTCACCAGGATGGAGGCATGAACCCGCTCCTGGCACAGCTCGACTCGCTCGATGCGCTCGCGAGCGAGATGCTCGAGCGGCACAGCGACGATGACGGCCTGCGGCGGGCATCCGATGAGCAGGTGCTGCTCGTGCTGTCGGCAGCGGCACGGGTGCAGCGCCGCCTCGATGCGCTGCTGATCGAAGCGGGCGACGAGGTCGCGGCACGGTCCGAGACCGGAGTCGTCGAAGATCGGATGACCTCGCGATTCGGATGCCACGACGTCAACGAGCTGCTGCAGCGCACGACGCTGCTGGGTCCGGCATCCGTCGGGCGCCTGCTGCGCGCGGCGAAGGGCGTGTGCGGTGAGCGCGCGCTCGTGAGCGGCGAGCGATTGGAACCGAAGCTCCCGGCGCTGCGTCGCGTGATGCTCGACGGCGCAGTGGGCGTCGACGGCGTCCTGGCGATCGCGACACCCCTCCTCGCGACAGGACGCCGGGCCTCACGTGAAGCGCTCTGCGAAGCCGACCGGCTGCTCGCGGCCGTGGCGACCGGTGAGGGGCCCGACGGGGCGCCACCGGCGTGCGCGGATCTGCTGCGGGTCCAGGCTCAGGCGTGGCAGATCGCGCTCGACCAAGACGGTGCCGAGCCCCGCGATCGCCTCGCCGCGTATCGACGCGGTGTCACGCTCGGAGCACCGACCGACGCGGGCGTGCCCATCCGCGGCACGCTCATGCCCGAAGTCGCGGCGCAGTTCCAGCGACTCTGCGACGCCATGCTGTCGCCCCGCGTCGACGGCGTGCGCTTCGTCGACGAGCCGGCTCACGCCGACGATCCACCCGGGCCGGCCGACACCCGCTCGCGCGCGCAGAAACAGCACGACGTGCTCGCGACCGTGTTGACGGTGGCCGCAGCGAGCGGCGAGCTGCCGACGATCGGCGGCGCCGCACCCACTCTCGTCGTCTCGGTGCGCGAAGAAGACGCCGCGCGCGGCACCGGCTACGCGCACATCGACGGTTTCGGGCGGCCCGTCTCGATGGAGACGGCCCTGCACATCTCCTGCGGATCGGTCATCCAGCGCATCACGATGAACGACGAGGGCCGAATCCTGCGGCTCGGAACCGAAGAGCGCGTCTTCAACCGCCGTCAGCGTCGGGCGATCGCGCTCCGCGACGGCGGGTGCGTGATCCCCGGGTGCGGTGTTCCGGCGGCCTGGTGCGAGATCCACCATGTGATGGAGCACGCGGCAGGCGGACCCACACACACCGATAACGGCGTGCTGGTCTGCTGGTTCCATCATCGATTCCTCGAATCCAGCGGCTGGTCGATCCGCATGGTGCGGGGTGTGCCCCAGGTGCGCGCACCACTGTGGTACGACTCCAGCGGTCGATGGCGGGCCGTCACGACCTCGCCGACCCGGCTTCAAGACGCGGTACTCAGAACCTGACGGCGCCCGCCCCCTCTCGCGATCGATTCCCGCTCGACGGGCGGCGACTCAGCGCGCGAACGTGAGCGCTGCGTTGATGCCGACCGCCACCCCCAGCGCAACGACGACGCCGTTGCCGATGCAGGGCGAGAGCCGGAGCAATCGTGGTGTCGACCGCGTGCGCAGCACCGCACCGACGCTGACCAGCAGCGCCTGCCACGCGAACGAAGCCCCACCGACGGCCAAGACGAACGCCACCGCATTCCCCCACGACGATGTCGCTTCGGTGATCGCGGTGGCGACAGCCGCGAAGTAGACCACCGTGGTCGGATTGATCACGGTGAGCCCGACGAACAGCGCGAATCGGCGTGCCGACGTGCCGGCTTCGTCTGCCGGCGCGAGGCCGGCAGACCGCCGTGCCTGCACGAGCCGCCACGCGCCGATCGCGACCAGCGCGCACCCTCCGGCGAGGTGAGGCCAGGGCGCCCAGCCGGCGATCACGGGTGCCGCCGTCGAGCCGGCCGCCACGGCGACCGCACAGAGGATCACGTCGGTCGTCGCGACACCCGCGGCAGCCGTCAGTCCACGCACGCCGCCCTGCGTGGCCCCCTCCTGGACCAAGAGCACCCCGATCGCACCGAGCGGTATGGCGAGTGCGAAACCCGCGACGAGCCCCGAGAGCAAGGCGACACCGACATCCATGCGCCCAGCATCATGCGGCGCCCACATCCGACAGAGCGATACGCGGTGCGCCTGGGATGATGGGCGGTATGGACGCCCTCGACGAGAAGATCCTCGGTCATCTGCGCGAGAACGGCCGAGAATCGTTCAGCAGCATCGGACGGCAGATCGGCCTGAGCACGAATGCCGTTGCGGCCCGCGTGCGACGTCTCGAGAACACGGGCGTCATCGTCGGGTATCAGGCGATCCTGGCGACGGATGCGCCCGACCCCACGGCCCATCTCGAGGGCTTCATCGACGTGCGTCTGCACGCCGATCGCGATTCAGACGACTTCCTGGCGTGGGTGCGGGGTGTGCCGCAGATACGCGACGCCGTGCATGTCACCGGCCCGCACGACTACCTGCTTCGCGTGCGCGTGCGCGACATGAGTGACCTCGATCAGCTGCTTCGCAAGATCAAGAAGGATGCCGGCGGCGCACAGACGCAGACGCGCCTCGCGCTGCGCTGAGACGTCAGTCGTCGTCGTCCTTGCGCTTGCGCCAGCGGATGCCGGCCGAGATGAGCCCGTCGAGCTCTCCGTCGAACACCGATGCCGGGTTGCCGACCTCGAAACCGGTGCGCAGATCCTTCACGAGTTGCTGCCCGTAGAGGAAGTACGACCGCATCTGGTCGCCCCAGCTCGCGGTGATGACACCGGCGAGCTCCTTCTTCTTCGCTGCTTCCTCTTCGCGCTTGAGCAGGAGCAGGCGCGTCTGCAGCACCCGCATGGCGGCAGCGCGGTTCTGGATCTGCGACTTCTCGTTCTGCATCGACACGACGATGCCCGTCGGCACGTGCGTGAGTCGCACCGCCGAGTCGGTCGTGTTGACCGACTGGCCGCCCGGGCCCGACGAACGGAACACGTCGACGCGGATGTCGTTCTCGGGGATCTCGACCTCGACGGCCTCTTCCATGACCGGGATCACCTCGACCGCCGCGAACGAGGTCTGGCGCTTGTCGGCCGATCCGAAGGGGCTGATTCGCGCGAGGCGGTGCGTGCCGGCCTCGACCGACAGCGTGCCGTAGGCATACGGGGCGTCGACCTCGAACGTCGCCGACTTGATGCCCGCGCCTTCGGCGTACGACGTGTCCATGACCTTGACGGGGTACTTGTGGCGCTCAGCCCAGCGCAGATACATGCGCAGCAGCATCTCGGCGAAGTCGGTCGCATCGTCGCCGCCCGCGCCGGAGCGGATCGTGACGACGGCCGAGCGCGAGTCGTACTCGCCGTCGAGGAGCGTCTGCACCTCGAGCTGACTGATGACTCCCTCGAGCTCGGCGAGCTCCTTGCGGGCTTCGTCGGCCGAGTCCTCGTCGTCCATCTCGAGAGCGAGCTCGATGAGCACCTCGAGGTCGTCGAGGCGCCGCTCGATGCCGGCGATGCGCTTGTATTCGGACTGGCGGTGGCTGAGCGCGCTCGTGACCTTCTGCGCCTTCTCGACGTCGTCCCACAGGTCGGGCGCGCCGGCGGCCTCGCTGAGGCGCGCAATCTCGCCGGTGAGTGCGTCGACGTCCACCACGGCGCGAATGTCGTCGAAGGTGGAACGCAGCGCCTGGATGTCGTCGGAAAGATCGAGTTCGAGCATGGCACTCCAGAGTAACGTGGATGGGCGTGACCGATCACTCCGACCCCGTCCGCGCACGTGACGTGCTGTGGCGGTTCGGCCCCATGGTCTATGCGCCGACCGTGCTCTTCGCCTTCGGCGAGGGCGCCGTGATCCCGCTCATCCCGGTCATCGCCGCGCAGCTGGGCGCCGATCTCGCGACCGCCGCGCTCGTGGCATCCGCTCTCGTCGTCGGACAGCTCTGCGGAAACCTTCCCGCAGGCTGGGCCGTCGCGCGCATGGGCGAGCGGCTCACGATGGCGATCGCCGGCACGGTGGCCCTCGCGGGGGTCGTCGTGCTCGCACTCGCCCCATCTCTCGGCCTCTTCGCGCTCGCGGTCCTCCTGATCGGCTTCTGCGCCGCCGCCTTCGGCCTGGCACGCCACTCGTTCATGACGACGCGGGTGCCGATCGCCTTCCGCGCGCGAGCACTCTCGCTGCTGGGCGGGACGTTCCGCTTCGGCATGTTCATCGGCCCGTTCGCCGCCGCCGCGCTCCTGGCGATCTTCGGTGACGAGCACGCCGCGATCTGGCTCTTCGCGGCGTGCCTCGTCGCGACGGTCCTGCTCGTGCTTCTGGGGCCCGACCCCGAGAAGCAGTTCGCGCCCGTCTCTCCGGCGCCGCTCGCCGACCCCGCCATCGTCGAGGACACCGGCGAGCCGGTCACCGGCTCGATCCCGACCGCCGCGCCCATCGGGGTGTTCCGCACGATGTGGCGCTATCGAGGGGTTCTCGCCCGACTCGGCAGCGCCGCGGCATCCCTCTCGGCCGTCCGTTCGGCGCGCCAGGTCGTGCTGCCGTTGTGGGGCTACTCGATCGGTCTCGACGCGCAGACGATCGCGCTGGTCGTCGGGGTGTCGGGCGCGATCGACTTCGCCCTGTTCTACGCGAGCGGTCAGGTGATGGACCGCTTCGGACGCCTGTGGGCCGCGCTCCCGGCCATGATCCTCATGGGCGCCGGCTTCGTCGCGCTGTCGTTCACCCACGACCTCGAGCAGTCGGCGATGTGGTTCGCGCTCTTCGCCGCCGTCCTCGGCGTCGGCAACGGCCTCTCCAGCGGCATCCTGCTCACACTGGGGGCGGATGCCGCCCCCAAGACCGATCCCGCACCGTTCCTCGGCTCCTGGCGCACGCTCACCGATGCGGGCGGCGCGGTCGCGCCCCTCGTGGTGTCGGGCGTCGCCGCCGCGGCATCCCTCTCGGTCGCGACCGGCGTGATCGGCGTCGTCGGTCTCATCGGCGCACTCGCCTTCATCCGCTGGGTGCCGCGCTTCACGCCGTCGTAGCATCGGATGACCCGCCGCCGAAACGGAGGAGCTCGATGTCCGAACAGCACCATCTCGCCGACGAGGACTACAAGGTGGCCTGCACCGGCTACCCGAAGGGAATCCAGTACCGCGTCGAGGACCCCATGAACGGTCTGTCGTACGACTTCGACGGGTTCGTCGACGGGCACCTGGTCTGGACGATCGCGGACTACACCCGGCAGTTCGACGGAGCGGGCCCAGTCGAGGGCGGCTTGGAAGGGGCGTATCGCGACAGTGCCGGGCTGCAGAACGCGGTGCGCCAGGGCTACCCGGTGACGTGGTTCGTGCAGCGGGCCGCCGACGCGAACCGGCTGCGCGCGATGATCGAGGACGCGGGATACAGCTCGATCTTCGTCCGGCACCTGCCGATCGAGTGATTCGCCGCGGCGCGGTCAGAGGGCGAACTCGCCGCGGTCCGGCCTAGCTCTGGATCATCCCGCCCTTCGGCCAGGCCCCTTCCGTCACGTGACGCTGCAGGATCTGCCGGATCGCCTTGTTCGCCGCGATCCGCTCCCCCGCGACGACCGGCGGTGGAGCGTCCTCCGCCGCCGACACGCGCACCCGCAGCGGATCCGCGTCCGTCGGGCTCGTCTGGATCTCGTACTCGGCCGAGGTCGCGTCCTGCGAGATCTGTCGGTACTTCAGGTACACCGCCACGTCGGCACTCCTTTCGCGCGGCGGGGCGTCGCACCTCGCCATCGTCCACGCTGACGGATTCGGGGCGGATCTCCGAGCCGACACGCCCAGCCCGGCGGCGTGTCGGCGCCACGATCCGCCCCGAACCCGTCCGTCAGCGCAACGCCGTCCGACTCGTCGCGGTGGCCTGCAACGGCACCCCCTCGGGCACGAAGAGCGTGAAGACCGGCGGATGCCACGCCCCCGCCACCGTCACCCGCGCCGAGACACCGTCGGGCGTCGCCGCCGACACCACGCGCGCGTCGCTCGCGACGACGTCGAGAAGAGCGGATGCCTGCGCGTACACGTCATCGGAGGTCAGGCGCGCGACCGGCTCAGCGCCCGAGATCTCGAGCGTGAAGCCGTCTGCGCCGGCGAGAGCGGCGGCATCCGCGATCGCGTCGAGCCGCTTCTGCGCGAGATACAAGCTCGTGGCGTCGACGCACACGAACACCGTGACGGCGGCGAGCAGCGCGTACCCGATCGTGAGGAGCAGCACGCTGCCCTGGTCGTCGCGGGCGAGACGGCATCGCAGCCACCCGATCACGGTGCACCCCACAACCGCGAGACCTTCTGCACCGCGCTCGCCTCGACCGGCACGGCGGCGACGCGATCGAGCCCGAGCACAGACGGCGCGAACGGCAAGGGCACCGTCGTGCGCAACGACACCACGACGGTCGCACCCGGCGCGGGGCACGGCACGACGGCGGGCGCACACGCGATCGAGACCTGCACGCGCTCGGCGTCCATGCCGTACTCGCGCACGACGGCATCGAGCACGGCATCCGCGCGCGCACCGGCATCCGTCGCACCATCCGCCGTCGAGATCGCGCGCGCGATGTGCCGCGCCGCGGCCTCGGCGCCGAGCGACTGCGCCTGGATCATGCCCAGCGCCACCACGAGGTAGAGCACCGGCACGAGCAGGACGACACCGACCAGGATGAACTCCAGCGCCGCCGAGCCGCGCTCGGGGTCGTCGACCTCACCCGAACGACTCGAGGGGCGCATGCGCCGTCACCTCCAGCATCCCGGGCGCGCCCCACAGCCCGATGAGGGGCAGCGTCGCGCGCACCGTCACGGCGACGGTGTCGTGGCCGAGGGTGCGGACCGCGCTCGCCCGCACGTCGGTCGCGTAGCCGCCTCCGACCGTGCGCGTGAGAATCTCGCGGGTGCGACGCTCACCGTCGAGGGCGGTCGTGTCGGCGAGCGCCGCGTGGTACGCCCCCTCGACCGCCGCGTCGTGCACGACGTTGCGCACGTACACCGCGAGCCCGAACTGCAGCACGCCGAGCGTGAGCGCCGTCAGCAGCACCCCGACGAGCACGAACTCGACCGGCGCCGATCCCCCGTCATCGCGCAACGCCGCGACGAGGCGAGAGCGGATGCCGCGCATCAGAACCCGGCGACACGCGAGATCGCCTGCTCGAACAGCCCCGCGAGCGCGGGCCCGGCGAGCGCCCAGATCACGACGACCAGACCGGTCACGACCTAGTTGGTGTATTGTGGATGGCATGGGAACGAAGCCTCGACGCTCTGCCGCGCTACTCGATGGGCCGGACTCGTGCGTCATCTACGTCCGGATCTCGCAGGCGCGCGATGGGAGCACGACGAAAGTCGAGACGCAGGAACGTGAGTGCCGCGCGCTCGCGAAGCGACTCGGGCTCGCCGTCGAGAAGGTCTACCGCGACAATGACATGTCCGCGACGAGTGGGAAGGTCCGCCCCGCTTTCGAGGCGATGCTGAAGGCGCGGCCCGAGGCGATCATCGCTTGGCACCAGGACAGATTGCTGCGCCTCACGAGCGACCTAGAGAAGGTGATCGATCTCGGCGTCGGCGTGCACTTTGTCGTGTCCTCGACGCTGGAGCTTTCGACCCCGGCTGGCCGCGCGGTCGGGCGCACTGTAGCCGCGTGGTCGCAGTACGAAGGCGAGCAGAAGGCAGAGCGCCAGCGCGCGGCGAACGTGGCGCGAGCGGAGCGGGGACACTGGCAGTTCTCACGCCGCCCGTACGGGTATGAGCGCCGCGACGGCCGGGTCGAGATCGTCGAGGCTGAGGCTGAGATTGTGCGCGAGTTGTACCGGCGATACATCGCGGGCGAGTCGCTCTATGCGATCGCCGCGGACCTGACAGAGCGCGACGTGCCGACGTTCGATGGCGCCTGGTCGATGAAGCGCGTAGGCCAGATTCTGCGGAACGATCACTACGCGGGCATCGTGACCTATCAGGGTGATCGCGTCGATGCTCCCCCGTCGTGGGTGCCGCTAATCGATGAGCGCACCTGGAGCGATTACGTCGAGACCCGCGTCGGTCGCAGGCGTAAGGGCGCCTGGAGCACGACGACGCGACATCTTCTGAGTGGAATGCTGACCTGCGGAGTCTGCGGATCTCGGATGCTCGCGCGCCCCGATCGCGGGCATCAGGTCTACGCATGCACGACCAATTGGTGTGTCAGTATGCGCGGGGCAGACGTGGAGCCAGTCGTGGAGGGCATCGTGCTCGCACGTCTGGCTGATAAGAAGGTCCTCCACGCGCTGCGCCACGTCCCAGATACTGCGCCGCTACAGGCTGAGATCGCCGCGCTGCGCAAGCGGCGAGAGGATGTGACCGATCTTCTCGCCGAAGGCATCCTGGACCGCCGCAAGGCTCGCCAGCAGGCGGCAGATCTGTCGGCCCGGATCGATGCTCTCGCCGGTCGACTGGCCGCGATGCGCAAGGAATCGCCGCTGACCGATCTGGCGCTCGCCCGCTCGATCCCAACCCGCTGGAAGGGTCTCTCAGTGCTCAACAAACGGCGCGTCATCGAGGATCTCGGGCTGCAGGTGACGGTCAACAAATCTCGACCCGGTCGACGCCCGCTGGACGCCGAGGGTAAGCCGATCGTGGACCTGCGGCGGCTGCAGTTCGATTGGCTCGATGCGAACGCCGAGGCCATCGGATGACGTCGATCAAGGTGTCGTGCGCCACCGGCCACAAGCGATCGACCGTCGCGAGGTTCGGCACCCGCGGAACCCTCGGCGAGGCGTGGCCGACGGTGAACGCCAACGGCGAGCCTGTGAACCCTAGACCGTTCTGGGGGCTCCAGGGCGCCTCTGAGGCGATCGTGAAGGCCAGCACCGTCCAGCCCTATCTGCCGTTCGACGGCGACTCTCACGACACGCTCACGCTGCAGTGTCCGCGGTGCGCGCTCTCCTTGCAAGTGCGCCAGTCAACCATGAACGCACTGCTCGCACCGTTCGCAGATCGGGGCGACACGCGGATCGCGCTCGCGGATCTCATTGCCGCCGCATCGCCCGGTAGCAACTAGACTTTGAAGCACACCGGCAGTTGTGGGCCGGTCTAAGCAAACCGCATCATCCACGCCTCTCAACGGGGGCAACGTGCGAGGGCAATGCCCTCCGCTCCCCGTTGGAGGCGTTCCTTGTCAATACCCGACACGATGCCCGCGCGTGCGAAGGTCGCCGCGCTCTCCCGGTCACGCTCCCGGACTGACCCGGCGCTGACCACGGCCCGCCGAGATCTCGCCGCCGCGAACATCGCCGCCGCCATCGACCGCGCACTCGCGGACGCTCCCGCGCTCAGCGATGAGCAAGCCGAGGCGCTCGCCGCCCGACTCCGCGGCAGTGCAGCATGACCCGCCTCGATCGATTCTACCGAGCGCAAACCGAGATCCAGCAGGCTCGTGATGCCGCCCGCGAGCGTGCGCGGACTGCTGCGCACGAGCCGCCCGAAGCCGCTGTAGACGCCAACGAGCGCGAGGTGATCGCATGACTCGATCCGCCGCGTATGAGCGCGTTACAGCCGCGCTCAGCGCGGGCGGCTGGAAGATGCGAACCCACGGCCGCGACAGGGCGCGAGCGCAGTGCCCCGCGCACGGCGGCGACGATCTGAACCTGTCGGTTGCTCGCGGCGACCAGGGCGTGCTCGTGCGCTGCTGGTCGCAGGCATGCTCCGAAGCCGAGATCGCCGACGCGCTCGGGCTGCAGCTCGCGGAGCTGTTCGATGCAGACGGCCGCGCGCGGTATAACTACGGCGCCGGTCATTTCGTCACCCGGACGCGGACGCCGCAAGGTAAACGGATCTCGCAGACAAGAACGCCCACGACGACGGCCCTCTGGATTCCAGAGGGATCGAGGCCGATCGCAGAATCTGCCGTCGTGCTGCTCGCCGAGGGCGAGAAGGCGGCGGATGCGCTCGTGAGGATGGGGGCGACCTGCGCGGCGACATGGCCTGGCGGGTCTGGCGGAGTCGGCAAGGTGGACCTCTCCCCGCTCGCGGGCCGTACCGTCGTGATCTGCCCGGACGCCGACGAGCCTGGAGAAAGGGCGCTGCGCGCCCTGGTGGCGCGGCTGGACGGGGTTGCCGCCGAAGTCAAGGTTTGGCGTACCCCGCCGACGTTCGGAGATGCGAGCGGGCTGCTGGACAGCGCCGACCTCTACGTCGCGGGCGGCAGTCTCGACGATCTCGTCGAGGATCTCGTACCAACTGTCGAGGCGGGCGAGGATTGGGGCGAGATCCCGCTCGAGGACCTCGTCGCGGGACTGCTCGACGGGACGGTCGAGACCGCCGCGCCGTCGATCTTGACGCGCGAAGACGGTCAAGCGCTGCTCTATCCGGGCAAGGTCAACGGCATCCACGGGGACTCGGGCGCAGGCAAGTCCTGGACTGCGCTACTCGCCGCCGCGCAACTGCTCGCCGACGGCCGCCATGTCGCCTACGTCGACCTGGAGGACTCCGCTGCCGACATCGTGGGGCGGCTGCTGGCGCTCGGAGTGGAGCCGCGACACATCGTGGAACGCTTCCACTACCACCACCCTGAGAGCCGCTTCCACGTCGGCGCGGATCGCTTCCTCTCGTCGCTCCAGAAGATGGATGCCGCTCTCGTGGTGATCGACTCGACCGGCGAATCGCTCTCGCTGGAGGGGGCGAATCCGAACGCTGACGAAGAGATCGCGGCATGGTTCCGCGAGGCGCCAAAGCGGATCGCCGCCACGGGGCCGGCCGTGCTCATCCTCGACCACATGCCAAAGTCCTCAGCCGACGATCTATGGCCGATCGGCTCTCAGCGCAAGCGGGCCGCCATCGACGGCGCTCAGTACCTGCAGGAGATCGTGAGTGCGTTCTCGCGGGAGAAGGCAGGCGCCGCCAAGCTGGTAACTGCCAAGGACCGGCACGGCACGTATGCGCGCGGGCAGAAGGTCGCTCTGCTGCATGTCACTCCCGAGGGCGGCACCGTGCGTCTCACGCTCGCCGCCCCGGATGCCGTCGCGACGATCTCGGGAGCATTTGAGCCGACGACGCTCATGGAGCGAGCATCACGTGCGCTCGAAGACTCGATCGAGCCGCTCACAGGTGCTCGGCTCATCTCCGCCATTGGCGGCAACAAGAGATACGCGGCGCGCGCGATCGCCGCCCTTGTGGACAGGGGCAACGTCACTATCTCGATCGGCTCGCGCAATGCCCGCTGTCACTCGCTCGTGCAGCCATACCGGGAGGGCGACCTACCCCCGTCGATCGGGGAAGGTCATCCCCCAATCGGCATTCTGACCTCCCCCCGTCTAGGGACGGGGGTAGGAGGGCAGGTCATTGACCTCCCCCCGGGGCAGGTCGGGGCAGGTCGGGGCAGGTCGTCGTCTGGCGTGGAGGTGAGCGCATGACAATCGCCAGGCTGAAAGCCGCTACATCGAACGCGTTCGAGGCCAATCGGAGCGCCACAGTCGACGATCTCGTCGAGGTCCGCCACGAGGGCGGCATCTCGATCTGGTCACTCGGGCCGGTCGCGTGCGTGATCGAGACGCTCACCGAGGACGCACCGGGAATCTACACCGCGATCATGCGCCGCCGAGTGCTCGCGAACCTCACCGGCCATTGCCCGGGCTGCGGCGCGGTTGCTGGCGTCACACATGAGTCGCGCGGCGAACTTATCCACGCGACCCGTTGCATCGTCGGGCATCCCCCTCGGCGAATGACCGCGTATCTCGACCCGGCGGCAACGGCTGCCATCTGCAGCCTCGTAGGAGACATCGCATGAACCCCACCCCTGCCCCGCCGCCCGCGCCCAACGCCGTCGAGGGTCTCCGCACGAGTCTCGATTCCGTGCTGAAACTCGTGCTCAGTCGGCTCGACCCGAGCCGGGCAACTCCAATCAGTGTGCGCGAGGCTCTCGCCGCCGCAGGCGTCCAGGTCAGGGAAGTGTGGGCCGGCCAATGGCTCGACGAGGCTCGCGAGATCAGGCGCGGACGATGACTACCGAGACGCAACACCTTGTCGGGTGGACGTTCCACGCGCTGGCCGACGCCGCGGGGATTACGCACCTGCAGGCGTTCCGGCTGCTCGAGTCCGAGGTGCGTGCCGGTCGTGTCGTGCGACTTACGTGCGGATCTCGTGAGTTGTACTCCCGGCTAGGTGGGGGCGAAATCACTGAGATTCAGCCGCCCGACCCAGTGACCTACCGGCCGCCAACCCGCGATCGGCTACCTGCCCGCAAGGGCTCAAGCAGAAAGAAGAGGAAGCGATGAACGAGACGACGAACCAGAACCGCGACACGGACGCCGGTGTCGATGCGTGGACGGCAGAGGCCCTAGCCGATCTCCTAAGCGTGGACGTGGAGATTGCGGAGCGAGCCCTCGATCAGGGTGTGGCCGGTGGCTGGGCGGTTCGCCTCTCCCAAGGCCCGACCACTTTCTACCTGGCGGGGTCGATCGCGAGCCGGTTGACCGGATTCGGCGCCGTGCCTGTCGAGGGCGAGCGCCTCGATGCTCGCCGCGAGCGCGCTCGCCAGGACCGCGACCGCAAGGAAGGAACCGAACGTGCCCACTGAACGCCAAGCCGTTCGAGAGCGAGCCCGCGCACTACTAGCCGCAGACGACGAGCGTCGCGCACGCCTTCCACGCGCTCTTTGTGGTGCGTGCGGCGCCGTCGTCAACGAGGGGGAAGGAATCGCTGCGAACGTGAATTCATGGGCGCCCCAGGGAGAGCGATCTGTGTTCGACCACGTCGACAGCGAGCGTGCGATCAACAACCTGCCCGCCCTCTGCGGCTGGCGCCGCAGGCATGATGGCTGCGCCACGACCAGCGGAATCGTCGCCGAGATCCTCGGCAACGAACCGTTGCCGTACGAGATCGCGGGCGCCGCGCTCGGCTCGCTGCGGAGATCGCTGCTCATCGAGCGGCGTCACCCTGACCCGATCCACGCGGACGTGCAGCACCGAGCGAAGAAGCCGCGCCCGTGGGCTCACGTCACGGATGCCGACCGCGAAGTGCTGCGGAAGGCGATCGATCGCGTACGAGCCCAACATGAGCCGCGACGATGCGTCAACGGAGCGTGCGCCTGGTGCGGCGTCTCGAAGTCGATCGGCTGGCGATCATCGCCCGAGACATGGGCCGACGGCAGCGACGCGCCCCTCTGCCGCGCGTGCGCTGCTGTCTGGGAAAGCCGAGGGAAGCCGACTGATCGCGACAGCCGACGCCGCTGCGCGCTCGAAGCGCTGTCGGGCGCGGCAGGATTCCATGGCGACGGACTCGGCATCCGGGCATACATCGACCTCACGGGCGACGACCACAGCGGCACCGACCAGCCGTGGCAATACGCTCCGGCGGCACTCGAAGCCATCAAGGACCGAGCGCGCATGACATGGCCGAGTACCGTCACGGATCCGCAGATCCGGAACGAGTATGCCGAGCGCGCACGACGCGAGCACCGCGAAGCGCAAGAGGCTGTCTGGGCCGCGATCGAAGCCGAACGCGCCCAGGCGGAGGCTGAGGCCGCCCGCGCCGCGGGATGGGTCACAAACGGGGGTCTCGGTGGGTAGGCCGAGCACCTGCAAGCGGGGACGGCGACGCCTAGCGCTCGTCGTCCCCGTCGGCATCATCCCAGCCTCGAATGTCGCTTTCGAGCGCCTCGATCGCCGGGACGATGTCGAGATCGATCACCTCAGCATCCGAGATCTCTTCGTGGCCGCTTCTCGCCACCAGCATGTCGACAAGCCGATTCAACTCAGCCTCGTTTGGGGTCACGGCGAACCGCTGGGGCGCATCTAGGCCGTCAAGCTTCGACGCCCTATCCGCGACCGCCACGCCCGCCCTGAGGGCGCCTGGGCGGCCTGCAGCGGCGTCCCTGGCGGCAACGCTCCAGAGGTACTCCATGCGCTCGCGCCAGACCGTGCGCGCCTCGTCGGCACTCGGCTCCGGAAGGCGACCCACGAAGCGCCGAACGGCGCGTATCGCGTTGGCGTCATTGGCGAAGCCGACCGCTTCGGCGATCTCAGCCCATGTCTTGCCGAGCACGCGAAGGTGCCATGCCTGCGCCGCTCTCTGCATCGCGTCGCCTCGTGTGCCCACTTTTGTCATACCGATCTGTCCGCTACCTGTCACGCGTTCACACTCGCAGACTAGCGGAAATCGGACATGCTATCCGATCCGTACCCATTCGCCGCAACCACCCTGGATATCCAATGAATAGTCCGACGTTGCTACCGTGAGTTGGACCTGGGTCGCTGCAGGGATGAAGTTGTTGTCGATCGTGTTACCGGCTGAGTCCAGGCGAGCCCAGTAACAATTCTTGATGGAGCCACTCGCCTGGTAGGTGCCAGGTTGCACATCCTGACCGACGACGTAAACGCCCGCGCCCCAAAACCGAGTGCCGGCCGCGCGTTCCTGTTCCGCCTGTGTCGCTTGAGCCGATGCGGCTCGCAACGCGTCAGCGCCGGGGAAGTCGGGACAAATAACGAGCATCCCCGCTATCTCGGCCTGCTGCGCATCGCTGACTGGCCCGTTGGTCACGTAGAAGCCGGAGGTTGCCCCACAGAGCGCGTAGAGGTACTTCAGATGACTCAGGTCGCTATAGCCCGCTGCCTTGGCAGCTGCCACCTGCTCTGCGCCATAGTCCTGACCTCCAGAAGGCGTGGCCTCGCAGCTGTCGAATGGCTTGGCGGCTGCCCACGCATCGCGGAAGGATGCGAAGCTCAGCCGAACAATCGCGTCACTAGGACTGGAGCCAACCTTCTTCCAGTCGTAGAGGCTCGGATCCTCATAGCGACACTCGAGGCTGAAGGTGACGAGGTCCAGCGTAGGTGGCGTTGGCGTTGGCGTTGGCGTCGCAGTCTGCGTGGCGAGGCTACTCGGCTTGGCGGATTCTGCCGTCGCCGACCTGCTCGCCGCGCTGCACGCACTGAGCCCGACGATGAGAGCAACAGCGCCGACACCGCTCGCGACGCTCACCCATATTGACCTCGTTTGTACGTGCATCCATCTCCCCAGTCTGGCTATCCGGCATTCGCGCTGACTAGCCATAACGTATCCGAGGACGTCGCTCTGTGTGCTTGAAGGCCGCGATCCTCCCGGACCTCGCTCACTCGTGAGGACGGAGAGCGTCGCCAGGCGCGTCAGTCTTCGATTTGTGCTGGCCGGGGGGTGCTTTGCTCGGGATCCGGATGCCCCGCGGCGTATAGTCAGGCCGGGAATTACCCACTCACTGTCGACACTGGTAGTCCGGCCGTCATGAGGGTGATGAGCACCCAGCCGGGCACATCGCCGCGCTCGTCGTCGCGGAGGTCCTGCAGTGCGGCGTGCGCACGGGTGAAGAGGTATCGCATGAGAGTCCTTTCCTACGGGTCAGCCGATTCCGAGTCGGAGCATGAACACCCCGGGGAAGACGGCGAAGATCACACTGAGCGGCAGGATCAAGAAGACGAGCGGCAGGAGCATGACGATCTCCTTGCGCGCCGCGCGTTCGAGCAGGCCGCGCTTGGCGTCCTCGCGCGCGTCGAGCGCCTGCGCGTGCAGCACATGCGCGAGGGGCGCGCCGCGCTCGATCGCGGCGATGAGATGGTCGACCCCGCGTGAGAGCGCGGGCACGTCGAGTCGCTCCGACAGACGCGCCAGCGATTCCGGCAGCGACGACCCCGTCCCCACCGCGAGGACGACGCCGCGCACCTCGGCGGACATGTCCCCCGCACCGATGTCGCCGACACGTCGGAGCGAATCGAGGATGCCCTCGCCCGCCGACAGGCACAGCGCGAGGAATTCCCACAGGGTCGGCAGCTCCTCTTCGAGCCGCGCGACGCGGGCGCGCGCGGCACGGGTCAGCACGACGTCGCACACGACGACGGCGACGAGCCCGACCACGGGCGGCAGGATCCACGCGCTCGCCGAGGCACGGCCGACGAGCGCGAGTCCGACCATGAGCACGCCGCCGAGGCCGACACCGACGATCCCCCAGGTCAGCTGACGCCCGCGGAACATCGCGGCATCCATCGCCCAATCCGCCTGCCGCAGCCGCCGTTCGAGCGACGACGCACCCCCGACGGCACGCGCGAACCGCATCTGCGCCGCTCGCCACAGCGCGAACAGGTCCGGCGCCGCCGGCACGGTCGTGCCGCGCGGGTCGGTCACGTCCCGGATATACGGCCCGACACGCTGTGCGAGAGACATCGCTCCCCAGCGCGGGGCGACGGCGACGAGCAGGCACACTCCGACGCCGAGACCCGCGCCCAGGACGACGGCGACGGCGACATCGGTCACGGCGCTCATGCGAACCACCGCCGCGGCTCGGCGAGGCGCCCCATGCGCAGCATCACCCGGTATGCGATGACCGAGACGACGGCTCCCGCGACCACGAGCACGACGCCTTCCGCGCTCGCGTAGGCGCTCGCCCCCTCGGGCCGCATCGCGAGCAGCGTCAGAATGACCCACGGCGCCGCGACGCCGAGCACCGCCGCACCCCGGATCCACGACTGCCGCGCCTCGACCTCGGCGCGCAGCGCCGCATCGGCGCGCACCGATGCGGCGAGCGAACGCAGCACGGGTCCGAGCTCGGTGCCGCCGACCTGGCGGGCCATCCGCAGCGTTTCGACGATGCGGTCGGCGACGGGGTCGGCCAGCGCGGCCTTGAGCTGCCGCGCGCTCGAATCGAAGTGACCGGATGCCGCCAGGTCGCGCCGGTACGCCGAGAACCCGGCGCGCAGCTCGATGGGGGCGCAGTCCGCGAGGCTCGCGACGGCGTCGGGCAGCGACATGCCGGCACGCACGGAGGCGATGAGCAGATCGCACACATCGGGCCAGAGGCGGCGCCGGGAACGCTGCCGCCGAGTCCGCTGCGCGCGCACCGCCACGACCGGCGCGAACCCGCCCGCTCCCGCGGCGATGACGGCGAGCGGTGCGACCGGAACGACGAGCCACGCGACGGCGCCGCCGAGCGATGCCGCGCACACCGACACCGCCGCGAGCTGCCACGGGGCGACCCGTCCGAGCCCCGCCTCCTCGAGCAGTCGCGTGATGCGCGTCCTCTCGGCAGCGGGCGATCGACGGATGCCGTCCGGCCAGAGCCACGGCGACAGCGCGAGCAGCATCCCGGCCGCGAGGCTCGCACCGAGCACGACGGTCATGACTGGTCCGCCCGATACAGCGTCCGCGCGGCGATGAGCCCGCCCTCGACACCCGTCGGCGCGATGATCTCGGCGACGCGACGGCGACCCCCGGCATCCCGCACGCAATGCGCGACGAGGTCGACCGAGCCCGCCACCGCCGGCATCACGAAGCCCGCGTCGATGTTGCGCCCGGCCAGCAGCGGGAGCGCGACGAGCTTCGTGAGCGCCTCGCGCGCCGAATTGGCGTGGATCGTCGCGGTACCGGGAACCCCCGTGTTCAACGCCAAGACGAGATCGAGCGCCTCGGCATCGCGCACCTCGCCGACGACGAGCCGGTCTGGGCGCATCCGCAGCGCCTCCTTCACGAGACGTCGCAGCGTCACCTCGCCCGTGCCCTCGAGACTCGGCTGCCGACCCTGCAGCGCGACGAGGTCGGGAGCGTCCACGGCGAGCTCGAAGGTCTCCTCGACCGTGACGATCCGGTGCCCGGGCGGACAGGCCGCGATCAGCGCGCCGAGCAGGGTCGTCTTGCCCGCGTGCGTGGCTCCCGAGACGAGGATGCTGCGCCCCGCACGCATCGCATCCGTGAGAAGCCGCGCGCCCTCCGGCCGCAGGGCTCCAGACGCGACGAGACCGGCCAGGTCGCGGAACGCGGGCAGGAACTTCCGCAGATTGAGCGCCCAGTGCCGACGTGTGATGTCCGGGATGACGACATGCAGCCGGCTGCCGTCCGGCAGTGAAGCGTCGACGAAGGGCTGCGACAGGTCGATACGGCGGCCCGAAGCGTGCAGCATCCGCTCGACGAGGTCGCGCACGACCGTGTCGGTCAGTGCGAGCGGCACACGCTCGGACACCCCGCCCCGCGCGACGAAGATGCGGTCGGGAGCGTTCACCCACAGCTCTTCGACCGTCGGGTCGTCGATATAGGCCTGCAGCGGACCGTAGCCCGCGACGGCGGCGAGCGCCTCGCGCGCGCACGCCGCCTCGTCGTCGACGGGCACGAGTCCGCGGGCGAGCGCGAAATCGTTGTGACGGCGGACTTCGTCTCGCGCGACGCGCGCGGCGAACTCCGGGTCACGCGAGGGGTCGCTCTGCGCGCGCCGCAAGCGCTCGCGCACGCGCTCGGCGACCAGCACGGCGGCAGGCGCGGCGCGCTCCGCGGGGGCGGCAGGGGCGACGATGGAACTCACCGGAGCATCCTCGCAAGCGGCTCGATCGGCGCGGCGAAGTTATCCACAGCACGCACTTCTGGTGATGGCGGCGATCGGCAGGCAGGATGGAGACATCCAGGGAAAGGAAACCCATGTCCGTCGAGAAGAACCTTCCCCTTCCCGCGCGCGGTGCGCTCGGGTTACTCGCGATCGTGCAGGTGGCCTTCGCGTTCCTCGCCTTCTGGGATCTGGCACACCGCGACAAGCGCGAGGTGCGCGGCCCCAAACCTGCCTGGGTGCCCGCGATCCTCGTGAATTGGATCGGTCCGGCGACCTACTTCCTCTTCGGAATCAAGCACTGAGATCCGGGGGTCAGCACCCCGTGCGACGTCGGCGCGCGTCAGTAGACTTATCTCACTCGCGGGAGTGGTGGAACTGGTAGACACGCAGGATTTAGGTTCCTGTGCCTCCGGGCGTGTGGGTTCGAGTCCCACCTTCCGCACGCACATTCGTGCCCTTCCGACCGTGAAAGATCGACCTCGACGGGACCCCTCGTGCAGCACCTCTCCCTGATCCCGTGGCTCGACCCTGCGATGATCATCGCCGCCGCGGGCCCGTGGGCACTGGCGGTGGTCTGCTTCATCGTGTTCGCCGAGACCGGACTGCTCGTGGGCTTTCTGCTGCCCGGCGACACGCTGCTCATCATGGCCGGCCTGCTGTCGCATCCGATCCCCGGCGCCGAGAACGGCGTCTTCGGCGTCAGCGCCTGGGTCGTCGCGCTCCTGATCGGACTGTCGGCATTCGTCGGCGGAGAGGTCGGCTACCTCATCGGGCACAAGGGCGGTCCGGCTGTCTTCGAGCGCAAGGAATCAGGCGTGTTCAGCCGCCGCAACGTCGAGCGCACCAACGCGTTCTTCGAGCGGTACGGCGGGCTGACCGTCATCCTCGCCCGGTTCGTGCCGATCGTGCGCACCTTCGCTCCCGTCGCCGCCGGCGTCGGCCATATGCCGTGGCGGCGCTACTCGCTGTACAACTTCATCGGCGCCGTCATCTGGGGCTTCGGCCTCACGATGATCGGCTACGCGATCGGCTACATCCCCGTCGTCGGTGACCTCGTCGCCGAGTACATCGACGTCATCCTGCTGCTTGCCGTCGGGGGCACCGCGATCTTCGTGCTGTGGCACTTCCTCGCCGAGCGACGCAAGGCCCGCAAGGCCGCTGCGGCCGGCGACGCCGAGACCGACGCGGCCGAAGCCGAGGAGCTCGTCCTCGACCCCGAGGTGTTCGACGAGACGCCCGAGGGCGACACGAAGGCCTGACCGGCCTCACGAAGCCTTCTTCTTGCCGCCCGTCTTCTTCTTCGCGGGCTTCTTCTCGCTCTTCTTCTGCGCCGTCGCCCCGCCGCCGTTCCGCGCCGCCCGCGACCGTTCGACGCTGGCCCGCAGCGCGTCCATGAGGTCGATGACCTCGCCACCGGCATCCGCCTCTTCGCTCTCGCCGAAGGCCTCTGCGGTGTCGAGCGCGTCGCCCTTGTCGAGCTTGGCTTCGATGAGCGTGCGCAGCTCGCGCTGGTAGTCGTCGGTGAAGTCCTCGGGCGCGAAGTCGCTCGCGAAGCTGTCCACGAGGGATGCCGACAGCTCGAGCTCCTTCGCCGAGATCCGCACGCTCTCATCGAGCGACGGGAACTCAGCCTCGCGCACCTCGTCGGCCCACAGCAGCGTCTGCAGCACGAGCACGTCGCCGCGCACGCGCAGCGCCGCGAGCCGGGTCTTCTGCCGCAGCGAGAACTGCACGATCGCCGTGCGGTCTGTCTGCTCGAGCGTGCGGCGCAGCAGCACGTACGCCTTGGGCGAGGCTGAATCCGGCTCGAGATAGTAGGCGCGGTCGAACAGCAGCGGATCCACCTGCTCGCTCGGCACGAACTCGACGACGTCGATCTCGCGGCTGCGCTCGGACGGCAGCGAGGCGAAGTCCTCTTTCGTGAGCACGACGGTCTTCTCACCGTCGTCGTAGGCCTTGTCGATGTCCTGGTACGGCACGACCTCGCCGTCGATCTCGCAGACGCGCTGATACCGGATGCGCCCGCCGTCCTTGTTGTGCACCTGATGCAGCGACACGTCGTGATCCTCGGTCGCGGAGTAGACCTTCACCGGCACGTTCACGAGACCGAAGGTCAGCGCACCCTTCCAGATCGCTCTCATCTCACCAGTAGACACCCGTCACACGCCCCGTGGCTAGCCTCGCCGCTCCCCTTGACAGGCACGGCAGGATGGGCGCATGGCGAAATCGGCCGGTGAGCTCGTGCGGATCGACGGCCGCCGCCTGCGCGTGACCAATCTCGACAAGATCATGTATCCCGAGACGGGCACGACCAAGGGCGAGGTGATCGACTACTACACCCGCATCGCGCCGCTCCTGCTCCCGCACATCGTCGGCAGACCCGTGACGCGAAAGCGGTGGGTCGAAGGGGTCGGCACCGAGGAGCATCCCGAGCCGGTCTTCTTCGCGAAGGATCTCGAGCGCGGCGCTCCCTCCTGGGTCGCGCGTCGACCGATCGAGCATTCGGGCGGAGCCAAGGACTACCCGCTCGTCGGCGATGTGCCCACGCTCGTCTACCTCGCGCAGGTCGCGAGCCTCGAGCTGCACGTGCCGCAGTGGCGCTTCGCACCCGACGGCGGACGCGGCGACGCCGATCGGCTCGTGCTCGACCTCGACCCGGGTCCCGGCGTGGGTCTCGCCGAATGCGCCCTCGTCGCCGGCTGGGCGCGCGGCATCCTGACCGGCATGGGACTCGAGCCGTACCCTGTGACGAGCGGCAGCAAGGGCATCCACCTCTACGCGGCGCTGCCCGCGGGGCAATCCACCGACGCCGCCTCGGTCCTCGCCCGCGAACTGGCTCGCGCGATCGAGGCCGACCATCCCGAGCTCGTCGTGAGCAGCATGAAGAGGTCCGAACGCAGCGGCAAGGTGCTCATCGACTGGAGCCAGAACAACGGCGCCAAGACCACGATCGCTCCGTACTCGCTCCGTGGCCGCCCGCACCCGACCGTCGCGGCACCGCGCACGTGGGAGGAGCTCGACGCCCCCGATCTGCGGCACCTCTCGTTCGACGAGGTCCTCGAGCGCATGGAGCGCATCGGCGACCCGATGGATGCCCTGGGTTTCCACGCCGGTGCGCGCGAAGCCGAGCACGGTCCCCTGTCGGCCTACATCTCCAAGCGCACGGCGGGGCGCACACCCGAGCCGGTGCCCGCCAATCCGCTCGGCGAGACGCCCGACACCGACATGCCCGTCTTCGTCATCCAGGAGCACCACGCGTCGCGCCTGCACTGGGACTTCCGCCTCGAGCGCGACGGCGTGCTCGTGAGCTGGGCCGTGCCGCGCGGGGTTCCGCACTCCTATCGGCGCAACAGCCTCGCCATCATGACCGAGGACCACCCGATGGACTACGCGTCGTTCGAGGGAACGATCCCGGCGGGCGAATACGGCGGCGGGACCGTCACGATCTGGGACGAGGGCCGCTACGAGCTCGAGAAATGGCGCGACGACGAGATCATCGCAACGCTTCAGGGCCGCCCCGGCGGACCGCTCGGGCGCGTGCGTCTCGCGCTCATCCGCACGGAGGGCGAAGGCGAGAAGTCGAGCTGGCTGCTGCACCGCATGAAGACGGATGCCGCGGGTCGGCCGCAGCCCGACGCCACGCCCGTCTCACCCTCCCGCCAGGGTGACGAGGACGAGCCCCCGCGCATGCCCGGAAGGCCGGCGCCGGAGAGCGAACCGGAGCGCGTGTCGGCGGAGGATTCGCCCCCCGCGCGCACGCCGGCGCCGACGGCCACCGGGACGGCGGTACCGACGCCCGCGGCCGCGGCGCCGGCACCGGCGCCGGCACCGGCACCGGCATCGGCATCGGCATCGGCATCGGAGCATGAGCCACCCGCCACCGACACGGTCTGGCCGCCCCCGCCGAACGACCTGCGCCCCATGCACTCCGCGCCGGCGACCCCCGGGATCGCACGCGCCGCCGCGTCACGGTGGGGTGCGTGGGTCGAGGTCAAGTGGGACGGCATACGCGCCGTCGGAGTGCGAGACGACAACGGCCTGCGTCTCGTCGCCCGCAGCGGCAACGACATGACGCATCGGTATCCCGAGCTCACCGCCGTCGACGCCGGTCTAGGCGGTGGCCGCACCGTCGTCGACGGCGAGCTGGTCGCGCTCGAGCCCGACGGGCGCCCGAGCTTTCCGCTGCTGCAGACCCGCATGAACCTCGAGCGGTCCGGTGACATCGCGCGCGAAGCACGCCGCACGCCCGTGCGCTACTACCTCTTCGACGTGCTCGTGCACGAGGGGCGCGACGTGACCCGGCTGCCGCTGCGAGAACGCCGCGGCATCCTCGAGACGCTCGCGGCACAGGCGATCCCTGCGATCGCGGTGCCGCCCGTCTTCGACGACGTCGACGCCGCCCTCGATGCGAGTGAGCAGCTGCGGCTCGAGGGAATCGTCGTGAAGGATCCCGCGTCGACGTATCGGCGCGGCATCCGTTCGGAATCCTGGCTGAAGATCAAGCTCACACAGACGCAGGAGGTCGTCATCGCGGGGATCCGCCCGGGCAAGGGCGGCCGCGCCGGCACGTTCGGCTCCCTGCTGCTCGGCATCCCCGGCGCCGACGGCCTGCAGTATGCCGGCCGGGTCGGCACGGGTTTCAGCGATGCCGCACTCGCCCACCTGCTGCGCGTCCTCACCCCGCTGCGCACCGACGAGAACCCGCTCACGGGAGTACCGCCGGCTGACGCACGCGATGCGCTGTGGGTGCGTCCCGAACTCGTCGGAGAGGTCGAGTACGGAGAGTTCACACCGGGCGGAATCCTGCGCCATCCACGGTGGCGGGGCTTGCGGCCCGACAAGTCCCCCGACGCCGTGCGGCGCGAGGGCTGACGCGCTTCACGCGTGCGCGTCGTGCTCGACGTGCCCGGCCGGTTCGAGCTGGAACGTCGAGTGCTCGACGTCGAAGTGGTGCGCGAGGCAATCCTGCAGCGCGACGAGCAGCGCGCCCGTACCGTCGCGGAACACCGACTCGTCGACGACGACGTGGGCGCTGAAGACCGGCGCGCCGCGCGTGAGCTGCCACACGTGCACGTCGTGAACGTCGACGACGCCTTCCTTGCTCAGCAGGTGCGTGCGGATCTCGGCGACCTGCATGCCGCGCGGCGTCGACTCCGACAGCACCGACGCGACCTCGCGCAGGAGCGAGACGGCGCGCGGCACGATGAGCGCCGCGATGAACAGCGAGGCGATCGCGTCGGCGGGCACCCAGCCGGTCACGATGATGACGACGGCGGCCGCGATGACGGCGGCCGAGCCGATCAGGTCACCGAGCACTTCGAGGTACGCCCCGCGCACGTTGATGCTGCGCCGCTGTGCCGAGCTGAGCAGCCACAGGGCGACGGCGTTGGCCACGAGACCGACGACCGCGACGACGAGCATGAGCCCCCCGCGGATCTCGATCTCGCCCGGGTCCACGAGACGCCGGATCCCTTCGACCGCGACCCAGACCGACAGCACGATGAGGATCACGCCGTTGACGAGGGCGCCGAACACCTCGGCGCGCTGGTATCCGAACGTGCGCCGGTCATCTGCCGGGCGGGCCGCGACGACGCTCGCGACGAGGGCGATCAGCAGCGCCGCGGCATCCGTGAACATGTGCGCCGCGTCGGCGAACAGCGCGAGCGAGCCGGTGAGCACGGCCCCGACGACCTGCACGAGCATGACGACCGACGTGATCGCGAGCGAGATCGCGAGCAGGCGACGGTTGCTCGCGCCGCGGATGCCGCCCGGCGCGTGATCATGCATATGCCCAGGCTAGGCCGCGTTCACTCGCGCCCGGGCATCGTGCCGCCAGTCGGGAATGAGTACGGTTCTCAGTCTCACCCGTGCGGGAGCCGTTCGAGGAGCGGAACGAGAGCGGTGAAGGCCCGAGCGCGGTGCGAGGCGGCGTTCTTCTGCTCGGCCGTCCACTCGGCGACCGTGCGGTCCGCGGCGGCGCCGTCGGGCTGCTCGTCGGGCACGAACACGGGGTCGTAGCCGAAGCCGCCCTCACCCGCCGCTTCGCGGGCGATGCGTCCCGGCCAGCGGCCTTCGACGACGTCCTCGCCGCCCGTCGCGGGGTTCACGAGGGCGATCGTCGAGACGAAGCGGGCCGTGCGGTGCGGGTCGGCGATGTCAGCGAGCTGGTCGAGCAGCAGCTCGCGGTTCGCGACGGCATCCTTCGCATGACCGGCCCAGTACGCCGAGAAGACGCCGGGCGCCCCGCCCAGCACGTCGACACACACGCCGGAGTCGTCGGCGAGCGCCGGCAGACCCGTGTGGGCAGCCGCCGCACGCGCCTTGATGAGCGCGTTCTCGGCGAAGGTGACCCCGTCCTCGACCGGTTCGGGGCCGTCGTAGCCGACGACCTCGAGGTCGGGGCGCGTCGCCGCGACGATCGCCTGGAACTCCGCGACCTTGTGCGGGTTGTGCGTCGCGAGGACGACCCGTCCGCTCATGAGGCTGCGAGCGCGGCGGTCTGCATGTCGCGCAGGTCGGCGCATCCGGCGAGACCGAGCTCGAGCATCGCGTCGAGTTCGCGCTTGTCGAACGGGGCGCCCTCGGCCGTGCCCTGCACCTCGACGAAGAGTCCGCGGCCGGTCACGACGACGTTCATGTCGGTGCCCGCGCGCACGTCTTCGACGTAGGCGAGGTCGAGCATCGGCTCACCGTCGATGATGCCGACCGACACGGCGGCGACCGAGTCGAACAGCGGTGTGGCCTTCTGGGCGATGAACTTCTTCTCGCGGCCCCACTCGATCGCGTCGGCGAGGGCGACGTACGCGCCCGTGATCGCCGCCGTGCGGGTGCCGCCGTCGGCCTGCAGCACGTCGCAGTCGATGACGATCGTGTTCTCGCCGAGCGCCTTCGTGTCGACGACCGAGCGCAGGGCGCGGCCGATGAGGCGGGAGATCTCGTGGGTGCGCCCGCCGACCCGGCCCTTGATGCTCTCGCGGTCGTTGCGCGAATTGGTCGCGCGCGGCAGCATCGCGTATTCGGCCGTGACCCAGCCCTTGCCCTTGCCCGTCAGCCAGCGCGGCACGCCGTTCGTGAACGACGCCGTGCAGAGCACCTTCGTGCCCCCGAACGAGATGAGCGCCGAGCCCTCGGCGTGCGCGCTCCACCGGCGCTCGATCGTGATGGGTCTGAGCTGCTCGGGCGTGCGGCCGTCGGCGCGGACGATCTCGGTCATGCGGGGTTCCTCTCGGGTGTGCGGTCCCCGGGGCGGGGCTGCACGATCGGGGTCAGGGGGTCGGTCGGGGAAGGTCGATCGCGCCGGTCTGCACGAGCTGCACATCACGCACCTCGCGGCCCATCAGACGGTGGGCGAGGCGCAGGAACTCATCGGCCGACGCACCGGTCGCTTCGTACGTGTGCCGGGGCGTGGCATCCGGGCCCGCGAGCAGGGTGCGCGACACGAGCTGGCGGTAGACGTCTTTCGCGGTCTCGGTGTCGCTCGAGACGAGGCTGACGCCCTCGCCCATGACGTAGCTGATGGCGCCCTCGAGGAACGGGTAGTGGGTGCAGCCCAGCACGAGCGTGTCGACGCCCGCGTGACGCAGCGGCGCGAGGTACTCCTCGGCGACGGCGAGCACATCGGGGGAATCGGTCACGCCGGCCTCGACGAAATCGACGAAGCGCGGGCACGCCTGGGCGAAGACGGTGAGGTGCTCGTTGACCTCGAGCATGTCCTGGTAGGCGCGGGAGCCGATCGTGCCGGCCGTGCCGATGACGCCGATGCGGCCGTTGCGGCTCGTCGACATGGCGGTGCGCACAGCGGGACCGATGACCTCGACGACGGGCACGTCGTAGCGTTCGCGCGCGTCGCGCAGCATCGCCGCCGATGCGGTGTTGCACGCGATGACGAGCATCTTCACGCCCTGCTCGACGAGCGTGTCCAGCACCTCGAGCGCATACCGGCGCACGTCGGCGATCGGCTTGGGACCGTAGGGCGAGCGCGCCGTGTCGCCGACATAGAGGATCGATTCGCGCGGCAGGAGGGCCGACACGGCCCGGGCGACGGTGAGCCCGCCGACTCCGGAGTCGAAGATCCCGATCGGCGCGTCATTCACGATGCCCCAGCCTACGCCAGCAGATCCCGTGCGATCGGCAGGACCCCCCTTGCCGGAGACCAGCGACACGACACGCGCCGCACTCCATCGTGCAGACGGCCTCCGTGCGCGGCTCACTAGGCTGACCCGCATGCACGCCTCCAGCGCCCTGTTCACCGACCGGTACGAGCTGACGATGCTCGACGCGGCTCTGCGCGACGGCACGGCCGCGCGCCGCTGCGTCTTCGAGCTGTTCGGGCGCCGCCTGTCCGGCGGGCGCCGCTTCGGCGTGGTCGCGGGCACCGGCCGCCTGCTGAGCCTCATCCGCGACTTCCGCTTCGGCGACGACGAACTGCGCTTCCTGCGCGACGAACGGGTGGTGGATGCCGCAACCCTCGACTACCTCGCCGAGTACCGGTTCACCGGCTCGATCACCGGCTACCGCGAGGGCGAGCTGTACTTTCCCGGCTCCCCCATCCTGACCTTCGAGGGCACCTTCGCCGAGGCCGTCGTGCTCGAGACCCTCGCCCTCAGCGTCATGAACCACGACTCCGCCGTCGCGACGGCCGCCGCCCGCATGAGCATCGCGGCGGGCGATCGACCTCTCGCCGAGATGGGCTCGCGCCGCGCGGGCGAAGCATCGGCGGTCGCCGCGGCGCGCGCCGCCTACATCGCCGGCTTCACCGCGACGTCCAACCTCGAGGCGGGGCGCACGTGGGGCATCCCCACGATGGGCACCGCCGCCCACTCGTGGACGCTCCTGCACGACTCCGAAGAGGACTCGTTCCGGTCGCAGATCGCGGCGCTCGGCGTCGACACGACGCTGCTCGTGGACACGTACGACATCCGCCGCGGCGTCGAGACGGCGATCCGGGTCGCCGGCACGGGCCTCGGCGGAGTACGGCTCGACTCGGGAGACCTGCCGATCGTCGCGGCCGACGTGCGCGCGCAGCTCGACGAACTCGGCGCGACCGGCACGACGATCACCGTCACGAGCGACCTCGACGAGTTCGCGATCGCGTCTCTGGCGGCCTCGCCCGTGGACTCGTACGGCGTGGGGACGTCGGTCGTGACGGGGTCGGGCGTGCCCACCGCCGGGATGGTCTACAAGCTCGTCGCCCGGCAGGATGCCGCGGGCGGTTGGATCCCCGTCGCGAAGGCGTCCGCCGACAAGGCCTCGATGGGCGGACGCAAGGCGGCGTTCCGCGAACTCGACGAGGGCACCGCGACGAAGGAGATCATCGTCGTGTCCGACGGCTTCGAAGCGCTGCGAACCCCCGCCGAGCATCCGGACGCGCGGGCCCTGCAGGTGCGCTTCGCCGAGGGCGGCGAGATCGACCCCGGGTTCGAAGGACGAGACGGCGTCGAGCCGGCGCGCCGTCATCACGGGCGCGTGCGCGAAGAGCTACCCGTTCGTGCGCTCGCGCTCAGCCGGTCCGACCCCGCGATCCCGACGGCCTACTTGTTCAGCGACTCGTAGATCTCTTTGCACGTGGGGCAGACCGGGAACTTCTCGGGGTCGCGCCCCGGGGTCCACTTCTTGCCGCACAGTGCGCGCACGGGCTTGCCGGTGATGGCCGACTCGAGGATCTTGTCCTTCTTGACGTAGTGCGAGAAGCGCTCGTGATCGCCGGGCTCGATCGATTCCTCACGGATGAGCTCTTCGAGTTCGCGGTCGAGGGTGGCCAGCCCGCCCTGGTCAGGGCTGTCGAGAGGGGTGCTCATGGTTCGCCAGTCTAACGGCGTGCCCGCACTGCAGGGCGGCGATCCGGATGCCGCGGCATCCGCTCAGCCGGTCGATTCGGCGAACTCCATGACCCGGCCGCCGCGCCGTTCGAAGAGCACCGACCCGACCGCGATGCCGAGCACGAAGACGCCGAGTCCGATGCCGAGCCCGCCCCACAGCGCGAGAGTGAGGCGTGTCTCATCACCGTTCATCGCCTGCCAGCACCACCACAGGGCCGGGATGGAGCATGCGATCGCACCGAGCATGACGACGGTCTGCGAGATCGCGCCGGCCGCGCCCGTGCGCTGCGGCTGCTGGAAGGGGCTCTCCCCCGGACGCGACACGGCGTAGGGGGCGAGCACGGATGCGACGCACGAGAGTCCGAGCGCCGAGAAGAAGAGCGACGCGGTGACGCCCGCGAGCGCGGGCAGCACCGTGGGATCGCCGTGCAGCGCGACCGTGATCGGCACGGCGACCGCGAGCAGCGGCAGACCGATGAGCAGAACGGGAACGATCCGGCCCAGGCGGTCGGACCAGCCGCGCACGCCGCTGGCGATGTGCATCCAGACGGCGGTCGAATCGTAGGCGACGTCGTTGTGCGGGAGCCAGCCGAGGAAGAGCGCGGCGAAGAGCACGGGCACGAGCACGGCGGTCTCGAACGGCACGCCGGCCACGATCAGCGGCACGACCGTCACGACGGCGGCGACGGGGATCACGATGACGTTCATGAGGTAGCGGCGGTCCCGCGACCAGTACAGCAGGCTGCGCGCGGCGATCGCTCCACCCGGGGTGCCGGGTGCGACGGCGAACCAGCCGAGGCCCGTGCGCTCGCGCACCGACAGCGGACGCTCCGTCGTCGTGAGCAGTCGCCCGACGATCCAGCGCCACGCCACCGCGAGGATCACGAGGGTGAGCAGCGCCACCAGGACCGCCGGCCACACATCCGCGTCGGCGGCGGCCGCGCGGCCCGGGATGGCCCATGCGGCGCCGAGCGGCGTCACGGCGAGCACACCGACGGCATCGGCGAGCGCGGCGGGCACGGTGCCGTCCCATTCGAGCGACCCGAGGAAGACCCCGGTGGGCACGAGCACGACGACGACGAGAAGAACGAACAGTCCCGTCAGCTCGCGTGTCCGCCGTTCGCGCAGGAAGAGCGAGGTGAGTCCCATGAACACCCGCGCCATCAGGACGCACGTCGTCACTCCGAGCACGACGGAGGCGATTCCCGCCGTGAGCGGCGACCCGTGCTCGCCCCAGACGACGGCGGACGTCACCGCGACCGCGATCAGGGCCATGACGGGGACGCTCACGAACCCGACGAGGGCGAGTACTGCGGCGAGCCGTCCGTGCGCGAGTGAGAGCAGTGCGAAGCGGCGCGGATCGAGCGGGTCGTCGACACCGCCGATGACGGGTCCGAGCGCGAAGCCGAGAGTGAGCGCCGATCCCCCGATCACCGTGACGGCGAAAAGGGCTTCGGGCGCGGCATCCGTCATCGACACGAGCGCCCAGCAGGCCGCGGAGATCACGGCGGCGAGAAGGATCAGCGCCATCGCGATGCGGGCCGTGCGGCCCGTGCTCCCCCGCAGCGCGCCGACGAGCAGCGCGAGCCTCAGCCGGAGAACGTGTGCAGCCACTCGAGGCCCTCCACGTCGCTCAGGCCACCGGCCAGTTCGATGAAGCGCTGTTCGAGGGTGAGCTCTCCGCGGACCTCGTCGACCGTGCCCTCGGCCAGCACCTGGCCCGACACGATGACGGCGACGCGCGTGCAGACGCGCTCGACGAGTTCCATGCCGTGGCTGGACAGGATGACGGTACCGCCGTGCGCGACGTACGCCGACAGGATGTCGAGGATGACGGCGCTCGAGACGGGATCGACGGCCTCGAACGGCTCGTCGAGCACGAGTACGCGCGGCGAGTGGATCATGGCGCCCGCCAGCATGACCTTCTTGAGCATGCCCGCCGAGTAGTCGCTCACGACGCGGCCGAGCGCGTCGGTGAGGTCGAAGGCCCGCGCGAGGTCGGCCGTGCGGCTCTCGACGACGGCTCGCGGCAGCCCGCGCAGCACGCCGTAGTAGTAGAGCAGCTGCCGGCCGGTCAGCCGGTCGAACGTGCGCAGCCGGTCGGGCAGCACACCCATGAGCCGCTTGGCGGCAAGAGAATCGGATGCCGCGTCCACGCCGGCGATGCGGATGACACCCCGATCGGGGGTGAGCAGCCCGGCGATCATGGACAGGGTCGTCGTCTTGCCCGCGCCGTTCGGCCCGACGAGGCCGTAGAACGTGCCGGTCGGCACCGTGAGGTCGATCTCTTCGACGGCCCGCGTGTCGCCGAAGCTCTTCGACACGCCGCGCAGGCTCAGCGCCGCCGAGTCGTCCTCCGCGGCGAGCTCGGCCTGGGCTTCGGCGAAGACGGCCGCGAGGGCGTCGCTGTCGTCGACCGACGACTCCGGTTCGGCGACCGGCTCATCGAGCCCGGAGAGAAGGACGTCGGCGTCGGTGGGCACGGGCTCGAGGTCGACCGGCACGGGCTCGGCGTCGACCGGCACAGGCTCGACATCGACCGGCACAGGCTCGGCGCCGGTAGGCACAGGCTCGACATCGACGGGCACAGGCTCGGCGCCGGTAGGCACAGGCTCGACATCGACCGGCACGGGCTCGGCGCCGGTAGGCACAGGCTCGGCGTCGACCGGCACGGGCTCGACATCGACCGGCACAGGCTCGACGTCGGTAGGCACAGGCTCGACATCGACGGGCACAGGCTCGACGTCGACAGGCACCGCTGCCGCTTCGACAGGCGCGAGCGCGGGCGAGGCATCGGCTAGGCGCGGCTCGGGAGCGGCCTCGGGTGAGGACTCGACGAGATCGACGTCGGGAGACTCGACGTCAGGTTCGACGGTGTCGATGTCGGAGGACTCGACGCCAGACTCCATGGTGTCGGCCTCGGAGACCTCGTCGTCCGCCACGACGGTGTCGGCGCCGGAGGACTCGTCGTCCGCCACGACGGTGTCGACGTCGGAGGACTCGACGCCAGACTCGACGATGTCGGCTTCGGAGAACTCGTCGCCCGGATCGACCGCCGTCGAGATCGAGGTCGCCACGGTGTCGGGCTCGACCTCGGTCACTTCGGAAATCGGGGCGGGCGGCGGTGTCTCGAACGCCGCCGCGGCCACATCGGCTGCGACGTTCGGTTTCGGCGGCGCGACCGCCGCGGGCGGCAGCGTCGGTGCGGGCGGCAGGGGCGGTGTGACCGGCACGGGCGGTAGAGGCGGTGCGACCGGCACGGCGGCTGCAGCGACGTCGGCGGGCGGAACAGGCGGCGCCACGGGCGCAGCGGCTGCGGCGACGTCGGCCGGCAGTTCGGGCTTGGGCGGCACCGTGATCGTGTCGGCGGCATCACCGAATTCGTGAGGCAACGGCGGCGGGGGTCCCGGATCGGCCGGGTTCATCGCCCGCGGACCAGCGGTCCGAGAGGGCCGGGAGCCGCGCTTCTTCGGCGTGCCCGAGGCCGTGGCATCCGCCGACGACGCTCGTGTCTTCGACAACTCGACGATGCGCCCTCCACTCCCGTGCGTGACAGTCTCTTCCGGCTCGTCCGGAAGCGGCTCGTGTGGCACCGGCAGAAAGGCTGTCACCGTTCAACGGTATCAACCGGGTGCGACATGATCGCAATGGATGTCATCACGTTTCGGACAGTTCGGCTATCACGAATCTGCAACGACGGTCAAGCATCCTGCCCCTTCCCAGACACCGTCGTTAGCATTGACGCCGGCACGAAGGAGTGTCGTGTCGGCGAACAGTCGATGAACCTCACACTCCAGGAGCAGAACGTGACTCTTCAGACCGTCATCCTCGCGGCCGGCATGGGCTCGCGGCTCGGCCGCAGCCTCCCCAAGCCGCTGACCGAGCTGAACGACGGCCGCAGCATCATGCAGCAGCAGCACGACAACATCCGAGCCGCGTTCGGCGACGAAGCGCGCATCACGACCGTCGTCGGCTACCGTGCCGAGACGATCGTCGAGGCCTTCCCCTCGGCCGACTACGTCTACAACGACCGCTACGACCAGACGAACACGTCCAAGAGCCTGCTGCGCGCGCTCACGAAGACCGGCCGCAGCGGCGTGCTGTGGATGAACGGCGACGTCGTCTTCGATCCCCGCATTCTGGGGCGCGCGATCGAGTTCATCCAGCGCGACCAGTCCTTCGTGACCGTGAACACCGCCAAGGTGAGCGATGAAGAGGTCAAGTACACGGTCACGGCCGAGGGCTTCATCGACGAGCTCTCCAAGACGGTCAAGGGCGGTATCGGCGAGGCTGTCGGCATCAACTACATCTCCAGCGCCGACAAGAAGGCGTTCGTCCGTCAGCTGTCGCGCGTCGAGGACCAGGACTACTTCGAGCGCGGACTCGAACTCGCCATCGCCGAAGACGGACTGCTGCTCGAGCCGATGGACATCTCCGACCTGTACGCGGTCGAGGTGGACTTCGCCGAGGACCTCGAGCGCGCGAACCTCTTCGTCTGATCTCAGCGGGCATCCACAGTGGCGATCCTAGGATCGGCGTGATGGCCGAGAAGGTGCACCGCATCCACTCCCTGCCCCAGGACGCTCCCTGGGCGGGAGGACTTCCGCCCGTCGGCTCAGAGGAGCACCCGCGGGCCGTGCGCCTGCTGGACCGCGTGCTCGCGATACAGCGACCGGCGGTGCTGGCGCACCTGCGCAGCATCCGTCTGCGTCATCCGCACGCGACGAGCGACGGAATCGTCCGGATCCTCGAGCGGCGCTATCTCGCCGCCGTCACGACGGGCGGCGCCGCCGTGGGGGCGACCGCCGTGATCCCGGGCGTCGGCACGAGCGTGACGCTCGCGCTGAGCGGGGTCGAGACCGTCGGGTTCCTCGAGGCGACCACGCTGTTCGCGCAGTCCGTCGCCGAGGTGCACGGCATCCCCGTCGCCGATCCGGAGCGTGCGCGAGCGCTCGTGCTGACGCTCATGCTCGGCAAGGAGGGCACCGACCTCGTCGCCCAGCTTGCGGGGCAGGCGTCGGGCAAGGGCTTCGGGCGCGACAGATACTGGGGCGAGCTGGTCACCAAGACGCTCCCCCGCGCGGCGGTCGGGCCGCTCGTGGATCGGCTCAAGACGGCGTTCGTGCGGCAGTTCGCGACGCGCGGCGGCGCTTCGTGGATCGGCAAGGCCCTGCCCTTCGGCGTGGGCGCCGTCGTCGGCGGTGCGGGCAACAACATCCTCGGGCGACGCGTGCTGGTCAATTCGCGGCGCGCCTTCGGGATGCCGCCGCTCACACTTCCGGCGGAACTCGAGCCGCGCCCCGGCGCCGCCTCGCTCGAGGCCACCGCCGGACGCGCCGTGCGCCGCGCGGGCGGCGCGATCGCCGGCGGCGTCGCGAAGGGCGCCTCGGCGGTCGGCGGCGCAGCCCGCACGGTCGGTGGGGCAGCCCGCACGGTCGGTGGGGCAGCCCGCACGGTCGGACGTGCCGTGACGCCGCGCCGGCGCACCGGCGAGATCGCGGCCGGCGCAGACCCCGACGACCACGGCGACGACTGAACGGAGACGGACATGGGACTGTTCCAGCAACGCCCCGAAGAGCCCACCGAGTGGGCGGGCCTGCCCTCGGAGCCGGCGAAGGCGCAGCCGCCCGCCGCGCACCTCGACGCGTCGACGTCGCTCGATTCGCTGGGCCTCGCCCCCGACTCGACCGCCTCGGTCTCGGTCTCGGTCCCCCTCCCCGCCCCGGAGTCCTGACCCGGACGGGCGCCCCGCCGGCCCCCGGCCCCGCATGCCGGGCCCCCAGACCCCGACCCCCGCATGCCGGAACCCGGACCCGGGCCCCGACCCCCGGGCCCCGACCCCGGAACCCGCGAGACTGCAACGGGACGCCGAGACTGCGGGTAATAC